>NZ_VMKU01000035.1:0-14182 GCF_013276315.1 Streptococcus sp. 2741
AGCAGATACTGTCGATAGCAGGCTAGCTAATAAAGTACCCGCAATAATTGAAATACCGAATTTGCGATAAAATGTTTTCTTCATTATTTTATCCTCCTAAAAAAATTGTAACACATCTGTTCGTCCCTGTCAATATAGTAAATTGAAATAAGATGTGAACAAATCGATTAGGAAAGTTAAATTAATTTCTAGAAAAGTTTTAGCAGTTGTGGTGTACCATTCTAGTTTCAATCCACTATACAAAGAAAAAAACGGAAAGACATCCCTTTCTCCATTTGAAAAAAGCAGTTACACAACTGCAACTGCTTTTCTATTCTTGCATGGTGTAACCAACACCACGCACGGTTTTAATGTAGCTTTTTTGACCTTTTACATCAAGCTTGCTACGTAGATAACGGATATAGACATCTACGATATTTGTCTCGGTCCCACTTTCATACTTCCAGACACTTTCCAACAACTGCTCACGAGTCAGAACTTTCTTGCTTCCCATAAGTGTCGCCAAAAGGTCATACTCACGGCGAGTCAGAGCAATCATCTCTTCACCACGATAAACCGTGTGATGTTCAACATCTATCCTAAGATTGCGGTAGGTCCTTGGAACTTTCATCAGACTGCAGTGTTGATCAATGAAGTCCCGACCTCGGAAGATCGCCGAAATACGCGCTACCAGATTTTCGATAAGGACTGGCTTATAGATGTATGAAACTGCAAAACGCTGAACAACTTCCAGCTCTTCTTGCAAGTCTTCCCAATGATCTAAAATCATGATGACTGAGGCTGGCTTAGTTCGACTCAGCTTATCTGCAAAATCCTGGGCTGTCATATCCCCCAGATGAGCATTCAATAAAATCAAGTCATAGTCTGTCTGAAGAGCCATGGAGAAGGCTTTTTGCCCCTCCTCAACCTGATCAACTCGGTATTGCTCTTTTTGGAGTTCCAAACTTAAAAAATGAGCTAGATTTCGTTCTTTCTCAAGTAATAAAATCCGTTTCCCCATGGCAGACCTACTTATTTTTCGTCATACCAAGAGTAGTGGAAGGTTCCTTCTTTGTCTTTACGTTGGTAAGTGTGGGCACCAAAGTAATCACGTTGCGCTTGGATCAAGTTAGCTGGAAGATCAGCTGAACGGTAGCTATCAAAGTAAGTAATAGCTGCTGAGAAGGTTGGTACTGGCACACCAGCTTGAACTGCAAGAGCTACGATATCACGCACTGCTTGTTGGTACTTAGCAGTAACATCCAAGAAGTACTCATCCAAAAGAAGGTTGGCAAGGTCTGCATCACGGTTGTAAGCATCTGTAATCTTTTGCAAGAAACGAGAACGGATGATACAGCCATCACGCCAGATAGATGCGATGTCTGCAAATGGCAAGTTCCAGTTATTTTCTTTAGAAGCTACACGTAATTGCGCAAAACCTTGTGCGTATGAGATGATTTTTGAGAAGTAAAGGGCTTGACGGATTTTTTCAATCAATTCAGCCTTATCTCCTTCAAATTTGAAGGCAGCTGGTTTTGGAAGAACCTTGCTAGCATGCACGCGTTCTTCTTTGTAAGTTGAAATGTAGCGAGCAAATACTGACTCAGTAATTAGCGACAATGGCACACCAAGGTCAAGTGATGATTGGCTAGTCCATTTACCAGTTCCCTTGTTACCTGCGGCATCAAGGATGTAGTCTACGATTGGTCCATCTTGGCCTTCATCGTCTTTACGGCTCAAGATATCAGCTGTGATTTCGATCAAGTAGCTATCCAATTCACCCTTGTTCCACTCAGTAAAGATTTCAGCCATGTCTTCTGCAGAAAGGTCTAGCAAGTGTTGCATCAAGTCATAGCTTTCTGCAATCAATTGCATATCACCATACTCGATACCGTTGTGAACCATTTTCACATAGTGACCAGCTCCATCAGGACCGATGTAAGTCACACATGGTTTGCCATCTTCTGGTGCTTTAGCTGAGATTTCTTCAAGAACATCTGCAACCAATTCGTAGGCCTCTTTTTGTCCACCAGGCATGATAGAAGGCCCTTCAAGGGCACCTTTTTCACCACCAGAAACCCCAGTACCGATAAAGTTGATACCAGAGTTTGCCAATTCTTCATTACGACGAATTGTATCTTTGTAGAAAGTGTTTCCTCCGTCAATCAAGATATCACCCTTGTCAAGGTGTGGAAGAAGGGCCTGGATAGTAGCATCTGTACCAGGTCCAGCTTGAACCATCAGCATGATACGGCGAGGTTTTTCGATTGAGTTTACAAAACTTTCAACGTCATAGCTTGGTACAAAGTTCTTTTCAGGATGGCAAGCAATCACATCTTCCGTTTTTTCTTTACTACGGTTGTAAATAGCAACTGTGTAACCACGAGATTCAATATTAAGGGCAAGGTTACGACCCATTACGGCCATACCTACGACACCAAAGTTAGCTTTTGTCATTTGACACTCCTCTTGTTTCATTTATTTTATTTTATCATTTTTACTTTTGAAAAGAAAGAATTTTGTAACGACTGCTTAGTAGTCCAAGTCATCTGCATGACCAGCGCCATTTCCGACAAAGTAGCCTGTCTTACAGTTAAGGGTAAAGAGATAGGTTCCATCTGGCTTGTAGAGGTTGTAATAACCATTGCCGTTAACGATATTGACACGTTCAAGGATATATTGGTCTCCAGTGATATAGCCACGTGATCGTGAAGTCGCTAGAATTTGTTCCAAGACACCATCCGCAAAATCCCAGGCAGAGTTGTTACTATCATCAATAGCAGACTGGTTATAGGCAACACGACTGGCACTTCTTTGAACAGCAACACCCGCACTTGATACGCCCATATTGACTTTGCTACGAGAACTTCTAGTCTCATTTGAGGCAGCATTTGAACTACTTGGGCTTGTCTCACTAGTCGTATTTGAGCTTGTTTGACTAGTGCTTGAGCTACTAGTTTCACTTGAACTTGAGCTAGAAGTACTTGTTTGCTGGCTCTTACCAAGGCTGATAGCCTTATCTAGCACTTTATCAAGCTCCGTATTTCCAGTTTTAATATCCGTAAATTTAGCATCCGATTTGGCTTTGGCATTGGTATCCAACACACCGTCCACAATAGCTGGTTTCTCAAATTGAGCATTGATATCTTGAATGGCCTTGATTTGCGTTGCTAGACTATCATACTTAGATTTGGCTAGCGTATGTTCACGACTACCTTCCAGTTTATCAAGCAAGGTTTTGAGTTGACTCAGTTTATCAAAATGGCTATTTTTCAAAGCCGTTTTATTACTATCTGTGTAGAAGGCGTCATAAAGTGTATTAAAATCATCCACATCTGATTGATTGGCTGTAGTTGATTGCGAAGTTTCAATTTCCTTGGTCGAGCGATTCACTTGACGATAGACATAATAAGCACTGACACAGATAATCACTGATACAAGCGCCAAAGCGGTCAAAACAAAGCCTTTTTTACTTTTCTTTTCTGAGTCCTCTTGATCCAGACGAGAAAGGTTTTGCTCCTCTTCCACTTCTTCAGTCATTTCTGTTGGAGTTTCATCCTCTAGCAATAGAGGATCCAAGCCTTGCTCCTCATCGTCCAAAGGCAAGGGTGGTAAGATGTCTTCAGAAGATGGAACTTCCTCCGAAGAAGCTTCTGACTCCTCTACAGCCTCACGCATCTCTTGAATTAAATCATCCAGACTATGAGTTTCAACTAACTCCTCTTTTTTGTATTGGCGAGTCGCAAACTTATCTGCTTCGATTTCATCTTTGTGTTGTTTAACATACTTGTCCAAAATGGAATCCTCAGGCAAGACTCCTGCTTCCACTTCTTCATTTTTACGAATAGCTTGACCAACTGTTAGCTCTTTTGCTTCATCAAAATCAAATTGCGGTTCTTGACCTTCTTTTTTATGACGATTTCGTCTTTTTTTACTCATGAGTATCCCTTTCTATTTTACCTCTTGCCGTTTGACACGCTGACCAAAATATTGATACAGATCCACTTTCAAGGTTCCGTTGTATAACTTACGCTTCTTATCTGCTTGGCTACCATACTTGCTTTCAAAGGCTTCATCACTAGTCAAGATAAATTTGCTCCAAGTTTTCAGTGGTGCAAATACTTGACCCATCTCAGCATAAAGCTTGGTCACCCCTGCATCATCTGATAAACGCTCCCCGTAAGGCGGATTGGAGATGATTACACCATTGATTTTATCGGAACGCAAATCCTGCACGCGCATCTGCTTAAAAGTAATGTCTCCTACAACACCCGCTGCCTGAGCATTGGCCTTAGCAATTTCCACCATGCGAGCATCAATGTCACAGCCCATGATATCCAGTTCCAGCTCACGGTCTACTTTTTTAGCCGCTTCTGTGCGCACTTCCTGAATCAAGCGATCGCTGACCCAGTTCCACTCCTCAAAGGCAAAAGAGCGACGAAGTCCTGGTGCCATCTTTCGAGCAATCATGACTGCCTCGATACAGAAAGTTCCTGAACCACAGGTCGGATCAATCAAAGGCTTGTCTGGATACCAGTTAGAAAGTTGCAAAATGGCTGCTGCCATATTTTCCTTGATAGGAGCACCACCTTTTTCGGTACGATAACCACGTTTAAAGAGGCTAGATCCTGTCGTATCAATCATGACAGTTGCCACATCCTTTAGAATAGAAACCTCAATCTTAAATTCTGGGCCATTCTCCACCAGAGGAACACCTTCTGGACGAGCATAGTGTTTCTGCAATTTCTTGACAACAGCTTTCTTAGAAATAGCCTGAACACTGGGTTCATTATGTAGTTTAGATTTAACACATTTGGCTTTTGAAATCGGGAACCGAGCTCCAAGTGGTAAATAATTTTCCCAATCTAAAGCGAAAACTCCCTGAAATAGCTCTTCAAAAGTCTTAGCTGGGAACGTTCCTACGATAATTTTGATACGATCTGCTGCCCGAAGCCAAAGATTGGTTTCGATAATAGCTCTCACGTCTCCTTGAAAACGAACACGTCCATTTTCAACCTGACAATCGTAGCCCAACTCTCGCACTTCACGACCAACGACAGCCTCAAGCCCTGCTGCCACAGTTGCAATTAAATTAAATTCTTTTTTCATGTTACAGTCTTGCAAGACCTTTCTATATGTCCACTTTAAAAAATGAGGTTGAGAAAATTTCTCAGCCCCAACCTATATGCAATTTTCTATAAGCCATGTTTTGTTCCAGAAGTGACTAGGACCACTTCCTTCGATAATCATCTGTCTACCACTAACAGCTCCAGCTGATAGCAGTCAGAATACTACGTTCGTTTCCGTGTACTCCATGCCCCGACCAAAATTTGGGTTGCTAGCTTGAGGGGTTTACCGCGTTCCACTCTCTCCGTTTCCAGAAAGACTCCGTCACTGTGGCACTTTCAAGCCTACTCTGACCTATCAAAAGACTTAGCCATTTCAACTGCCGTAACGATTTCTCGTCCCTAGGCTTATGGTTTCGCCTAGCACAAACACTACAGGCATCACAGCCTGTGCTAGCATGGACTTTCCTCATGAGAAGCAATTCTCCTCACGCGATTATCCAAAAATTGCATGTAACAAGACCTGAATTACAAATCAGTATTGTCTAAAATTTGTTTACCGAATACTTCTTTTTCAAGACGATTCAAGCGTTTCAAAATATCAAAATTCGTCATAGAAGATGAAGCTGCCACATCAATTGGATCTGGGTGACTAGGACTTGGAGCCGAACTCACTTGCGGTTTACGAGTTAATTCTTCCTTCAAATCCGCAATTTCCTGACGAAGTGACTTGATCAAGGCAGCATAGGTTTCATAGTCCTTGATGACATCGTCTAAAAACTCATCCACTTCTACCTTGCTATATCCACGGACTTCACGCCCAAACTCTTGTTCCAAAATATCTTTCGCTGAAAAAATAATACTTGCCATGTCTCTCTCCATTCTTGCTTGCTAGCATTATTATATAAAAAAAAGCAAACAAAAATCAAGGTCAAAGCTTCAATTTTCGGAAAAATTTTCAGCAAGTTCATTTAATTGATCAAATGTTAATCTCTTTATAAAATAGTCCTCTTGATTTTTCATCTTTTGGTAAAAATAAGCTAATTTCGTTTCATTTTCTTCATCATAAAAAAGATAGGAACTATTCGTATTTTCCAGTAAAAACTGCTGGTAATCTCTTAACTGCCCCTTGTGTTCATAGCGAGGATAGGCATATTTGACAAAGTCTACCTGCTTAAAACGACTCAGTTTGATCTGATTGCCTTCATTCCAATTTTCCCCATGGGCTTCAAAAGCAAAAATGGTCGCCAACTGGAAACCGTATTCGATTTTCATCTCCTGAGCAACCTCTAAAACCCAATATTCAAAACCCAAACTTCCTGTAAACACAAGCCAAGCCACCCCATCTGCTGCCATAGCCTCTAAATCTTTACGTATTGCTTTTTTTATCAATTTAAGACGAGGATCCTTGTCAGAAGACAAACCCAAATCAAAAGCAGAATAGCCTAAAACCAAAGCTGTAGCCATTTTTAACCCTTTCTGTGCAAATTTATGATATAATATGGTATATAAATGAAATTTAGGAGATTATAAAATGAAAAAAATATATATACTTGATTTTTTAAATTTAGCTATTTCCTTCCTAATTTGTAGATGGTTTTTTATGGAATACCTTTACTTCCAATTCATCTCTATCTTTAGTTTTCCTACCGGTGGCTCTGATTTCTGGAGACCTCTATTCATCATTCTAATTCTAACATTGTTTTTATTCACTTTCCTAAGATCTAGCTATACGCACAGACTTGATACTAGATTGATAAGAATATCTTATTTTCTTTACTGTTTAATTCTTGTTTATTCGCTACTTTTTAAAAATTTAGGTATTCAGGGAGTTAACTTTAATCTCGTTGAGTTTATCAAAGATTCACTTTTAATTGATTCAACAATTTCTCTTTTAAATATTGTAATTTTTATCCCAATAGGAGGATTATTTAAATTTAATTTTAAAACAGTCATGCGTTTTATCTTTTTCATAACAATAATAGAAACCTCACAATATGTATTTCATCTCGGATTCTTTGATATAGGAGATATATTTACAAACACAATAGGTTTTATAATTGGAAGCAATATCCATGATAGCAGATTAGGAAAAAAGATAATTCATTACATAAAATAAAACTACAAATCTTAGATATTCTATTTACATTCCTTTAAAATCAGAAAGAGCATCATTTTTTATAATATGTACTAATGATAGGCATTTGTTTAAAGTATATATTTAAACTCCGATGTTTATTACGCAAACTGTCAACAAAACATGTAAACTTTGATTTTAAAGAAGGCCAGGTGAAAACTCATAGTAAACAGAAAACAAAAGAACTAAGCACAGTTTGAATAGTATCCTTTTTTGAGGTTGTAGATAATACTGACAAAATCAGTAACAAATCTATGAAAATATCTACTACCTATATTGCTTTTTAATTTTATAAAAGCATCAATTTTAAGAGAAAACAAATATTTCAATAATAAACCGTATATGATCAAAGATTTTAAAATCGTGATAATATTCGGTTTTTCTGATTGTAAAGATTTTTTTACCAAACTTATTTTTAATTGATAATAATTCACTTATTATTACCAAATTCTCTTTAAAAGTATGTTTTAAAATAACTTATATCTATTCAATCTTTATAATCCATCACAAAATACTTTTCTACATCAAAACTCACAAAGAAACTATAGTAAATTGAAATAAGATGAGGATAAATCATTTGAGGCATTCAAATTAATTTCTAACAATGCTTTAGAAATTATGTTGTACTATTCTAGTTTCATTTTACTATAAAAACCAATTGATATGATTAGTAAGGAAGAGTATTAAACTAAAAAATTATAAAATAGTTAATAAAAGACTTATCCAAATAAATACTCAATTAATAAGTCACACTACCTGAAATATTATATAAACCTCTATCCTCAGTATTGAAATATAATCCATAAGTACCTGAATTTAGATCAACACTAATTGTTCCACTAGTTTTTCCATAATAAACAGATGATGCATATATTTTACCACCAATCCATGAACGACTCACAACAGAAACTCTAAACCCTACGTTCCCACTCCCAGGTCTAGGAGTTTGGTTATGATTAACAGTATAGGTTCTTCTACGGTTAGTGTACCAAGCTTGTATTGAATATTTACCTCTTATTCCCTGTCCATTATAAGTAATCGCAGTTGCTGCATGCACTACATTTGCTATCAACAGAATCCATAAAAAGCCAATAGATAGTATCCGAATAATGTCTTTCATAGAGATTCCTTCAAAATATATAAGTATGGAGATAATTTCAATCCCAAGTTTAATCAGTCTGTAGTTAATTACTAGAAGAATGTTCCGAATCAATAAAACAATAAAGCTAAAATCAAGCCTATATAATTACGACTCTAGATTATATCTTGTTTGTAAAGCGCTTTCGACATCATTATATAACATTTATAAAATTAAATCAAATGATATTTATATTTTTTATACTACGTTGTGATTCGAATGTGATAATGTCTTTAGTAAATCGAACGTGAAAATATCCCATTTGGTAGAATAGTCATATGAAAAGGATCCAACTGAATATGAATGAAGCGAAAAAATATCTTGTGATAAAAGCTATAGTCATTTTTAACCCTTTCTGTGCAAATTTATGGTATAATAAAGTGATATTATTGCACCAATAAGGAGAATTATGGTCAACTATCCACATAAACTTTCATCACAAAAAAGACAAACATCTCTTTCTCAACCCAAAAATTTCGCAAATCGAGGAATGTCTTTTGAAAAGATGATCAATGCTACCAACGACTACTATTTGTCTCAGGGCTTGGCTGTTATACACAAGAAACCAACCCCTATTCAAATCGTACGAGTGGACTATCCACAACGAAGTCGTGCCAAGATTGTTGAAGCCTATTTTCGACAAGCTTCAACGACGGACTATTCTGGCGTTTATAATGGATATTACATCGACTTTGAAGCCAAGGAAACAAAACAAAAACGTGCGATTCCGATGAAAAATTTTCATCCACATCAGATTCAGCATATGGAACAAGTCCTTGCCCAACAAGGAATCTGCTTTGTCCTTCTTCACTTTTCTTCTCAGCAAGAAACCTACTTATTGCCGGCATTCGATTTGATTCGCTTCTATCATCAAGATAAGGGACAAAAATCAATGCCACTTGGATATATTCGAGAATATGGATATGAAATCAAGGCTAGTGCCTTCCCTCAAATTCCTTATCTCAATGTTATCAAAGAATATTTATTAGGTGGTAAAACAAGATGAACAAACCAACGATTCTGCGCCTAATCAAGTATCTGGGCATTAGCTTCTTAAGCTTGGTTATCGCAACCATCGTCTTAGGCGGAGGAGTTTTTTTCTACTACGTTAGCAAGGCTCCTACCCTATCCGAGAGTAAACTAGTTGCAACAACTTCTAGTAAAATCTACGACAATAAAAATCAACTCATTGCCGACTTGGGTTCTGAACGCCGCGTCAATGCCCAAGCTAATGATATTCCCACAGATTTGGTTAAGGCAATCGTTTCTATCGAAGACCATCGCTTCTTCGACCACAGGGGGATTGATACCATCCGTATCCTGGGAGCTTTCTTGCGCAATCTGCAAAGCAATTCCCTCCAAGGTGGATCAACTCTCACCCAACAGTTGATTAAGTTGACTTACTTTTCAACCTCGACTTCCGACCAGACTATTTCTCGTAAGGCTCAGGAAGCTTGGTTAGCGATTCAGTTAGAACAAAAAGCAACCAAGCAAGAAATCTTGACCTACTATATAAATAAGGTCTACATGTCTAATGGCAACTATGGAATGCAGACAGCCGCTCAAAACTACTATGGTAAAGACCTCAATAATTTAAGTTTACCTCAGTTAGCCTTGCTGGCTGGAATGCCTCAGGCACCAAACCAATATGACCCCTATTCACATCCAGAAGCAGCCCAAAACCGCCGAAACTTGGTCTTATCTGAAATGAAAAATCAAGGCTACATCTCTGCTGAACAGTATGAAAAAGCAGTCAACACACCAATTACTGATGGACTACAAAGTCTCAAATCAGCAAGTAATTACCCTGCTTACATGGATAATTACCTCAAGGAAGTCATCAATCAAGTTGAAGAAGAAACAGGCTATAACCTGCTCACGACTGGGATGGATGTCTACACAAATGTAGACCAAGAAGCTCAAAAACATCTGTGGGATATTTACAATACAGACGAATACGTTGCCTATCCAGATGATGAATTGCAAGTTGCTTCTACCATTGTTGATGTTTCTAACGGTAAAGTCATTGCACAACTTGGTGCTCGTCATCAAGCAAGTAATGTTTCATTCGGCACCAACCAGGCTGTGGAGACCAATCGTGACTGGGGTTCTAGTATGAAACCAATCACTGACTATGCTCCCGCTTTAGAATATGGAGTCTATGACTCTACTGCAACTATAGTACATGATGTTCCTTATAACTATCCTGGCACTGATACTCCACTCTACAACTGGGATCATGGCTACTTTGGAAACATTACAATCCAGTATGCTCTTCAACAATCACGAAATGTCACAGCCGTTGAGACTTTGAATAAGGTCGGTCTAGATAGAGCTAAAACCTTCCTTAATGGTCTTGGTATCGACTATCCAAGCATGCATTATGCAAACGCCATTTCAAGTAATACAACAGAATCTAATAAACAATACGGAGCAAGTAGTGAAAAAATGGCTGCTGCTTATGCTGCCTTTGCCAACGGTGGAATTTACCACAAACCCATGTATATCAATAAGGTCGTCTTCAGTGACGGTAGTGAAAAAGAATTTTCTGATGCTGGTACACGAGCTATGAAAGAGACTACGGCCTATATGATGACCGAAATGATGAAAACAGTCTTAGTTTATGGTATCGGACGTGGTGCCTACCTACCATGGCTTCCACAAGCTGGTAAGACTGGTACTTCTAACTATACTGATGAAGAAATCGAAAAATATGTCAAAAACACTGGCTACGTAGCTCCAGATGAATCGTTTGTAGGTTATACTCGTAAGTATTCTATGGCTGTATGGACTGGTTACTCAAATCGTTTAACTCCAGTCATCGGCAGTGGGTTCACAGTTGCTTCTGCGGTCTATCGTTCAATGATGACTTACCTATCAGAAGATGACCACCCAGGAGATTGGACTATGCCTGAGGGCTTATATAGGAGTGGAGAATATGTCTTTAAGAATGGAGCTCGTCCTACATGGACTGCTCCTGCTACTCAACAATCCTCAACAGCTGAAAGTTCAACTACACAGGCAAGTACTACGATTGGTCAACAACCCAATAATGCTCCCGCAACCGATCCTAATCAAGGACAAGCTGGTCAGACTGTTCAGCCGACACAATCAGTACAACCAACGCCACAAAATCCACAAGTTCAACAGCAACCACAACAGTAAACGAAAAAATCCTGAGAACTCTAAACTCAGGATTTTGTCATTTTCAAAATGAAATACAGAGATCAAGTACATTTCCCCACAATAAAACGCATACGATCAAGGCTTTCATCACCTGACAATATGCGTTTTGCTTTTAAAGACTTTTTGCTCAGTCTCTTTTTATCTTATTTCACATGTTTTGCGAGTTCTTCTTGCGCTTTTTTATTGGATTCTGCTTTTTCTTTCATCCATTTTTCTTGAGCTTTTTGATATTCATCTGCAGTAACTGCCTTGTCTTGAAGTTCAAGGTATTTATACAAGACTGGGTCACTTGTACCTTTATTTCCTGACAATGCAAATGGTATTGTAAATGGTACCATCTTAGACAAGATTGGACGACCAGTTTTAGAAGTTGTTGGGATGATCAAGGCACTATCTGTCAACCAAGCTTGGGCTGCTGCGTATTTATCATATCGTTTAGCAACATCTGTAGTCTCATCACCAGCTTCAGTAACCAATTTTTCGTAGTCATATAGACCTACTTTTTTAGCAGCTACATTATCTTCCCCTGAGTCAAATCCTAAATATGTTTTAGTACTTTCTCCTACAGAAGGTTTGATAATATCAAGGTAGGTTGATGGATCGGCAAAGTCTGGACCCCAACCGACATTATCTGATAAATCCCAGTCTTCGCCAGCAGCATTTTCGGCAAATAGAGTTACATTAAGCAATTCATCTTTTTGCAATTGTTGGATATCAATAACGACATTATCAGTTCCTAAAGTTGCTTCCAAGGATTGTTTCATAGATTGGACACGTTGAACTTTTGTAGTTGCTGTCTGGTCAACAGGCATATCTAGGTGAATTGGGAATTGTACTCCCTCAGCTTGTAGGGCTGATTTGGCTTTGGCAAATTCTGCTTTAGCTTTTTCTGGATTGTAAAGACCATCTTGTGAATCTGCAAGATTGACATCCTTCCATTCATCCCCATAAGTCACTAATTTTTCTTTGACTATATCGCCAAAGTTCTTCCCATCTGCTTGAACAAATGTTGGTGGCACAAAGAGATTACGCAAGATTTTGCTTGCTCCAGTTTCTCCATTCAACTGAGAAGCATAAGCTGTACGGTCAAAACCAAAGGCAATAGCCTGACGGAAATCCTTGTTTAAGAGAGCTTTTTTAGTAGATGTCTTTTGTTCGTCGCTAGTCTTAGATGTGTGTTTATAAGATTGACGGTCAATATTTGTTCCTACTAAATAAGTCGTAGAGTCTTGTTGAGTATAGACAATATTGTCTTTCATACTCTTCTCAAGCTCTGCGAAACTTGCACTTGTTGGATAAAGACGAGCTGCTGTAAGGCTACCATCTTTAAAGTTTTCTGCTGGTTTGCTGGTATCTTGCCCATCCCAGAATGACAATTTGACCTTGTCAATATGCACATTGTCTTTATCCCAGTAGTTCGGATTTTTCGCAAATTCAACAGAGGATTTAGTTACAATGGATTTCAACAAATAAGGGCCGTTATACAAGAGACTACTTGGATCCGTAGCTTTGGCAAAATCATCCCCTTTTGAATTCAAAAACTCTTCATTGACTGGCGCAAGCACACCCATGGTTGTTTTAGAATTCCAAAAAGTTTCAGGTTTGTTCAAGGTGTATTGGACTGTCTGATCGTCAAGGGCTTTAATCCCGACTTGAGCAAAGTCTGTGATTTCACCTTTGGCATAGGCATCCAGACCTTTGATTGAATCCTGTACCAAGTAAAGGGCTTCTGCTTTCTTATCTGTTGCATATTTAAGTCCTGTTACAAAGTCCTGAGCCTTAACAGGAGCGTACTCTTCTCCCTCAGATGTATACCACTTGGCATCCTGACGAATCTTATAAGTATAAGTCAAGCCATCCTTAGAGACCGACCAGTCTTCTGCCATTGAGGGAATAAGGTTCCCGTATTTATCATTTTCAAGTAATCCATCGATCACATTACTAGTAATCTCAGAAGTTGCTGCCTTACCAGTTGTCAAATAGTTGAGATTATCTGGATGTGTCTCGTAGGTAAACGCAAAGGTCTTTTCACCTTGAGCGCCTGAACCCCCAGAACAAGCAGCTAAAACACCAGCTGCTAATAAAGTTACTCCCACAAGAGCCAATACTTTTCTTGTTTTCATAGCATTCTCCTTTGTTTTTTATTCATTATAGACCCTTTTTCAAGTTCTGTCAATAGAATTTTCTGAATTTTAAGAGTTATTTGTTATATTTGATATATTCTGAAAAATAAAATTGTTCATTTATGCCAAAAAAGCATTCTAGTCCATCTCCGATTAACGATGGACGTTATCACCTCCTTCTCCAGTCCTTGTATAACATCTTGAAGTTGATTCATGACATCTTCCAAAGTTCGAAAGGCTTTATTCTTAAATCCACGTTTACGAATCTCTTTCCACACTTGTTCAATGGGGTTCATCTCTGGTGTGTATGGAGGAATAAAGGTAAAGCCAATATTAGTCGGAATCTTTAAGGTACTTGATTTATGCCATATGGCATTGTCCATAACGAGTAAAAGATAATCATCTGGATAAGCTTGTGAAAGCTCTTCTAAAAAGGCGTTCATCCACTCAGTATGACATCCACCAGCGATTAAGAAAAATGATTCGCCTGTATGGGCATCAACAGCTCCATAACAATAGCAAAATTCTCGTATATAGTGACTATGGACATGTG
>NZ_VMKU01000036.1:0-35070 GCF_013276315.1 Streptococcus sp. 2741
ACGAATTCATTCTTAGCTTTCTCAACTTCTGCTTGACTTGCATCTGGCTTAGCATCTACAGCTTTCGCTGCTTTAAGAGCTTCGTCGTAGGCAGTACGCTTAGCTTGGTCTGCATTCGTGTACTTGGCGTCAGCTTTTGTTGCAGCTTCTTTCGCAATTTCAGCTTTCAAGGCAGACTTGTCGATGGATTGTCTCTGCTTTTCACGTTTATCATACTCGCTTTGTTTTATCCACAAATCTTTCGCTGGTATTGGAATAGTATCTAATACTTTTCCCCCAGCTTCTACCACTGTTAAGCGAGCTTCACCACCTCCATTAGGAACAATCGAAAGACTCACATACTCAGCCTTTGGATATAAATTGAAAATGTTTAATTTACTACTATCTGTCGTTGCATCGTCTCTATATAGTTTATCCACATGTCTATTTCTATTACGATCTTTCCGTCTTATCTTTTGTTCATCAAAGGAATTCGTATAAAGTTCATAAACATCACCATGACTATTAGCATTCAGCCAATGAAACATTCCATCATACCAACGACTCAACAAATAATCAAAATCATTAATTTTTGAATCTGGGACTGGTGCTTGATCAACATTATATGAATAGTCCCCATTCAACCTTGATGCCCGGTCTTCCCCGACACTCCTAGCTCTTCTAACGGGAGCATGCTGACCAGAGTTACTTGTCTCTTCAGCACTTCTATCACTTCCGCTAACGGCACTACTGTTGCTTCTATCTGACCCTTCAGAACTTTCCCCATTATTGCTTGATGGAGAAGCGTCCCTATCACTGCCAACAGGAGTACGCTGAACAGAATTACTTGTTTGATCAGCACTTCGCTCACTTCCATTCGAAGCTTCACTAGCTCCCTCCGCAGCTGGATCCGATTTAGGCTCAGAACTCTCAAGAGACACCTCTGTAGCATTTACTGTAGTATCCGCCTGAACAACACTAGCTCGTGCTCCTAAAAACATCAATGCGGCAACCGCGACACTGGCGGCACCAAAGTGGTACTTACGAATGGAGTAACGGAAGACCTTTTCTCTGTTACACTTTCTAAAATCCATAACTCTTTCTCCTTTAAAGATATGATTGAAGAGAACATGTCATTTTCCTCTTCGATTGACAATAATATATAAATAGCAACTTACGACTATTTACCCCACTGTATCTCCTATGAAGAATATACAGTCTAGTAGCAATTATACCACCCCCCCCCCCGAATTTTGCAAGGAAAAACATTTGATTTTTTAGGTTTTGTAATTCAAATGTAATAATGTCTTTAGTAAATCGAACGTGAAAATGTCCCATTTGATAAAATAGTCGTATGAAAAGGATCCAGCTAAATATGAATGAAGCGAAAAAATATCTTGTGATAAAAGCTATAGACCAAGGAAAGAAAACAAAGAATCGAGCCTGTGTCGAACTGAACCTTTCTAAAAGACAAAGCAATCGTCTGCTACTAGCCTATCAACAGAAAGGAAAAGAAGTCTATTTCAGCAGAAAGACGAAAGCATTCGTTATAAAAGAAGTTGACGGTGACATCTACCTCAATATCGCTGACAAGATCTATCACACAAAGGAGCTACTAGTTCATGAACTCTATTCGAAAAACTTTGAACCAGAACCAGAACAAAAAAAGAAAGACGCAAGTATATCCCTCCACAAACCCATCCGTGGAAACTCACATCTTTCAAACAATATCTTCAGAAAAATAAAAAGGATTATGAAGAGTTTACTAGTGAGGAGCTTCATTCTCCTCAGCTACAAGTATAATCTATTTCTCGCTAAATGGGAAGCTGTTCCTTAAAGGAAATCACTCTATCCCTTACATTTAGGAGAGAGAAAATAAGGAGTCTAAGACAAGCATTTCATTTGACAAAACAGCTTCAAGGGTTCCTCGTATCAAATAAAATCAAAATAATTGCCCTCAATCTCACCATTTTTTTGGGACATCATCACTTTCGATTGACAATTCTTCAGTGAAATGAGTTTGTCACAAATCTCAAACCAGCTAAAAGTAGTTCATAAATAAATGCCAACTTCCTTTCTCTATCTGTAAGATACTCATCAGATTATATAGTCTAGGAAGTAAGAGTTCTTTTTTATCCCTTTTTTTGTAATAGGCGTACCTCTCACTACTAATTACTTGCAATAATACCCGTATAACTTTTACAGCGGTGTTAGTTTAGTTCCTTCATAATATCGATGTTAACTTTTAACACAGACACCCTATCTTCACCTAGAAATCCAAAAATTTTTGTTACTGTATGCTTGTCAATGATTTCTTCCAGTCTAGGCAAGCTAATACCTGTTGTCTTAGAAATACGGGGGAGTTGTAGTTTAGCACTTTCTGGACTGATTTCTGGATCCAATCCCGAAGCCGATGTTGTTACCAAATCAGCAGGGATATCTCTGATTGAAATAGTTGGGTTTTCTTCTATGAGAAGAGACAGTTCCTTTTGAACACGTACTTTTAGTTCAGGATTACTAGGAGCCAGATTTTGGGAACCAGAAGTAATATCCCGCCTTTGTCCACTTGGGTCTCCCTCGCTAAGGTAAGTATTATACTGAATAGCAGATGGTCTACCATGCAGAAAAGCAGCTGACGAAAATTCTTGCCCAATTAAAGCCGATCCAATAAGCTTCCCATCCTGCTTAATTTGACTACCATTGGCTTGAACAGGAAAAATAAACTGCCCTAATCCGGTAATCAGCAAAGGGTAAAATAATCCACAAACCGCCCCAAATAAAAGACTTAGTCGGACAGAACGTCTGATATGTATAAATATTTTTCTCATGATTGTTATTCATTCCTTTCATGTTCAACCCAAGGAAAAGACACTGATTCTTTTAAACGTAAAGCAATGTAGATAAGTTTCAATCTTATTCCTCTAAACATTATATTATATTAAACTAATCTTATCTTATCAGGATAAACCCAATAGATACAATAATGGAGTAATACTCATATCAATGATTTTAATTCCAATAAACGGGATGAAGACTCCACCCAAACCATAAATCAGCATGTTATGAGCCAAAACTTTTTCTGACCTTTGAGGCTTATAAGAAACTCCTTTCATCGCAATCGGAATTAGAAGAGGAATAATAATGGCATTGAAAATCAGAGCCGATAAAATTGCGCTGGAAGACGTTGATAATGACATAATATTTAACGATTGCATTTGGGGGATACTGGGCATAAAAATAGCTGGAATAATGGCAAAGTATTTGGCAATATCATTAGCAATTGAAAAAGTGGTTAAAGCTCCTCGCGTCATTAATAATTGCTTTCCAATTTCAACGATATCCAGAATCTTGGTTGGATCGCTATCTAAATCCACCATATTAGCAGCTTCTTTAGCAGCACTTGTTCCAGAATTCATAGCAATACCGACATCTGCCTGAGCTAATGCTGGGGCATCATTAGTCCCATCTCCTGTCATCGCAACAACTTTTCCTAAGCGTTGTTCTTTTTTAATAGCTTCAATTTTATCTTCTGGCTTGCATTCAGCGATAAAGCTATCAACGCCTGCTTCTTGAGCTATAGTCGCAGCGGTAAGAGGATTATCACCGGTACACATAATAGTTTTAATTCCCATTGCCCGTAGGCGAGCAAAACGCTCAACTAAACCTGGTTTGATGGTATCCTTGAGAGCAATCACTCCCAAAATATTCTGCCCCTCCACTACTGCCAGTGGGGTTCCCCCAGCTGAAGCAATTCTTTCACTGATAGACTTCAAATCTTTCGGAATCACACCACCTTTACCTTTAATATAGCGACTTATAGCATCTGTGGCACCCTTACGTATCATTCCCCCATCAACAAAGTCTATCCCACTCATTCGTGTTTGAGCAGTAAAATCAATAAAGGTCATATCTTCAGAAATAGGAGGAATACTTGCCCCATATTCTTTAGCAAGCTTAACAATTGATTTTCCTTCCGGTGTATCATCCTGTAGAGAACTTAGCATAGCTGCTCTTATTAAAGACTCTTGACTAACACCATCTACAGGAACAAAATGAGCAGCCATACGATTTCCAAAGGTAATGGTTCCTGTTTTGTCCAAAATCATAGTATCCACATCACCACTAGACTCCACTGCTTTTCCTGACATAGCAATCACATTAAACCGTGTAACGCGATCCATACCTGCAATTCCAATTGCTGACAGCAGACCTCCAATTGTTGTTGGAATTAAACATACGGTCAATGCCACAAGAGTAGTAACTGTAATCTTTATGTGCAAAGCGCTAGCAATCGGGTACAAACTTCCAATTACCATTAAGAATATAATTGTTAAGCTGACTAGCAAAGTATTCAAGGCAATTTCATTAGGGGTTTTTTGCCGAGAAGCACCCTCTACCAAGGAAATCATTTTGTCCAAGAAAGACTCTCCAGCACGTGAGGTCATTTTCAACTTAAGCCAGTCACTAGCAAGAGTTGTCCCTCCTGTTACAAAAGCAAAATCACCACCAGGTTCTTTGATCACCGGAGCTGACTCTCCTGTAATAGCTGATTCGTCTACAGAAGCAATTCCTTCAATAACTTCACCGTCACCAGGAATTAATTCTCCTACCTTAACCAGAACGATATCTCCTTTTTGCAAGGCTGTGGCCTCAATAGTTTCTTCAAGAAGGGTCTGACCATCATTGTCAAAATAGAGTCGTCTAGCTGTCATATTTTCTTGCGTCTTTTTTAAACTTTCAGCCTGTGCTTTTCCTCTTCCTTCCGCAATGGATTCAGCAAAATTAGAAAATAATAAAGTTAAAAATAAGATCACTGCTACTATGCCATTATACAATTGACTACTTTGGCTATCTTGTTGAGCATCAACGGGGATAATTGTTAAAAAGAGGGTCAGAACAAAACCAACTTCAACTACAAACATTACTGGATTTTTAATCATGTAACTAGGGCGAAGTTTTACGACCGCTCCTTTAAGGGAACTGAGTAGTATCTTTTGTGTCAGAAAGTAAGTTTTCTTTGAAATCATAATAAACCTCATTGAGTTAGAAATTCAGCTAAAGGTCCTAGTACAAGGACTGGTAAGAAAGTTAAGGCTGATATAATCAACACTATCACACCTAAAATAATGGCAAAAGTCCCCGTATCTGTTTTTAAAGAACCTAGGGAATCATTCACATGTTGCTTAGTCATTAACGAACCAGCAATCGATAGCTGAAGAATCAAAGTCACATAGCGTCCAAAAAACATAGCTAATCCTGTAGATATATTCCAGAATAAAGTATTGTCTTTTAGTCCTTCAAATCCCGATCCGTTGTTAGCAGAAGCTGAGGTAAATTGATAAATCACTTGTGATAAAGAATGAAATCCTGGATTGGTAACACTGTTAAATCCTGCTGGCAATGAGACAGCTACTGCTGAAAAACCTAGAATAATCATAGGGTGAACCATGATGGCTAAAGCAATTAAAGTCATTTCTTTACCTTCAATTTTTTTTCCTAAATAAACAGGTGCACGCCCAATCATTAATCCACAAATAAAAACAGTAAGAAGAACGTACAGCATCATATTCATTATTCCTACACCTTTACCGCCAAATATAACATTGAGCATCATGTTAATCATAGCTACTCCACCACTTAGAGGAGTCAAAGTATCGTGCATATTATTCACGGAACCCGTTGTAAAAGCCGTTGTTATTTCTGTAAATAGACCAGACATTGGAATACCGAACCTAACTTCTTTACCTTCCATACTTCCCATTGATTGATTCAAACCCAATTGATGCAAGATAGGATTTCCTCTACTTTCTGACCAAACAATAATGGATAAACCAACAAAAAATAAGAATAGCATAACAATCAGAAGCGGTCTTGCCTGTCCTCCTAGTTTAATAAACGTAGATTTAGTGGACTTATAAGAAACTTTCTGTACAGATTCAAAGGGATGATCTTCCTTTTTCCTAGATGAAACCATATGACCAAAAACAACTACCATAGAACCTGGTAACAACATCATAGATAGCATTTCAATAATATTTGTGATTACATTAGGGTTTTCAAAGGGAGTTGCTGAATTTGCTGCAAAAAAACCACCACCGTTGGTTCCCAAGTGTTTAATAATTTCAAGAGAAGCGACCGGTCCCATTATAAGACCTTGTAAATTGCCCTCCAAAGTAGTCGCATATAACTCTTTTGATAGTGTTTGGGGAACCCCCTGTGAAATAAGTAACAAAGAGCCTATTATTGAAAAAGGAAGCAACACTCGAGTAATCACCCGAACAAAGTCAACATAGAAATTCCCCATGTCTTGATACTTGCCTGATACACCTCTGATAAAAGCCATAGCAGCAGCATAGCCTGAAGCAGCTGAGGTAAACATCATAAAAGTAATGACAACCATCTGACTAAAAAAAGACAAATCCCTCTCACCAGCATAATTTTGTAAATTAGAATTGGTGATAAAAGATATGACTGTATTGAAACTCAGGCTTGATTCTAATGAACCAACACGGGTGGGGTTCAAAAAGAAAAAGGCCTGTGTTCTTAGGATTACATAAGCCACTAGAGCCATAACAGCATTAGTTAAAATAAGGGCTACAGCATACTCCTTCCAAGTCATTCCTTTTTTGTCCACATCAAGCAACTTATAAATCCACCTATCAATAGGATCCATAATGGGATCTGCAAAAGTTTTTTGCTGGCTAGCTATATGGTAAAGATACTTTCCAGTTGGTAATATAATAATACAAGCCAGTACTAAGACAAATATGATTTGTAACATCTCACATTCCTCCTAAAATCTCTCCGGGTGTAACAGAGCATAAAATAAATAACAGATTAATAAACCAAAAATTATTCCTAATACTATCATAGTACACTCTCCCTCTAATCACCTTTAAGGTGCTTATCACACCAAACAATAAAACCAATCATTAACAAAAAAATAAAAAATAAAACTAGAAACATTATGAAATCTACTAGCATTGTATCCTCCTTCAAGAATATAATCATTCTACCACGAAAAGTATAAAAATGATATAAAGATTACGGATATAAAATAAAGATTATATAAAGATTGTCTCCTAAAATAACCTAAGACAACCTATCCTAAGACTTGTTTCAAATAGCTGCCAAGAAATTACAAATCAGGTGAATAAAATTCTTTTTGGATTATTTGTCATCATAATTTTCAATCTTAATCATACGATAACCGATACCAATATGAGTTTGAACCATTTTAGAGTAACCCAATCCTAATTCGATTTTTTTTCGCAATGTATTAACAAAAACTCTCAAAGCAGAAAAATCTTCCTCATAATATCCCCAAATTTCCTTGACAATAAAACGATAAGTCAACACTCTATCAACATTCTCTGATAGAAGACAAAGCAACTTATACTCAATCGGGGTTAAGTGAATTTCTTGGTTATTAACAAATACACGATTAGATAAAAAATCAACATGTAGCCAGCCATTAGTAAAAGATGATTTTTCAGAATTACCGTCACTTTGTTGATTAATCTGCTTTGACCTCCTAAGACTAACTCTTAACCGAGCGAAAAGCTCATCAATGCTAAAGGGTTTCGTCAAATAATCATCTGCCCCAGCATCAAGTGCATCAATCTTGTCACTTTCTTCTCCACGTGCACTAACAACAATAACAGGTAGCTGTGAAAAGCTACGAATCTTGTCAATAATGTCTTTACCATCCATATCTGGCAAACCCAAATCCAATAATAATAAATCTGGAAATTGCGAAATGATCTGACGCAAAGCTTCCTCTCCAGTCCGAACTGATACATAATGATAACCTTCAACTTCCATTGCTAAGGATAAAAGTCTGTTAACGGAAGAGTCATCTTCACAAATTAAAATCTTAACATTTTCATTTTTCATGTAATACATTCACCTCCGCTAGTGGTAGTGTAAATCCAAAGATAACTCCTTTAGGAGTATTGTCATGGACGTAAATAGTCCCCCCATGTGCTGTAATAATACTCTTACATAAAGATAGTCCTATACCTAGGCCTCTTTTACCATCGGATGCCAAATTTTCTGATGTATAAAAAAGGTCAAAAATCTTTTCTTTTGCTTGATCGTTAATACCAGGACCATCGTCAGAAACCTCAACCACCAGGTTCTGATCCTTTCTATTACTCGTCAATGTAATTAAAGATCCTTCATGCGTATATTTAACTGCATTGTTAATGATATTAACCAGTACTTGCACAATCAAGGGAGCATCCATTTTAGCTATTAATAAATCATCTGATAAAATTAAAACAAAGTCATGATTCTTAATATGTTGATCCACATGTTTCAAAGCTTCTTCAATCAACTCATCGAAAACATTTATTCTTAATGAAAGAGTAGTATCATTATCCAATTTAGTAATTGACAATAAATTTTCAATCAGATTAATCAACCACATAGAGTCATCGTAAATATAGGCAGCTAATTCTATCATACGCTGTTTCTCCATAATTCCCCCCGTCTCCATCATTAATTTAGACTGACCTGATATGCTTGTAAGTGGAGTTCTCAAATCATGTGAGATTCCCCTTAACAAATCAACCCTTAACTGTTCTTTTTGTATTTTAAGTTCCATTTTTTGTTGTTCTTCGCGTAATGCTTCTTTTTCTAATGCCAAGGATGCCTCTCCTAAAACAGTTAGAATAACAGATTTTTCAAACAGGTCAATCATTGTTTTATCCTCTATTAAAATACCAATAATAGCAAAAACAGAATCTTTACCTCTGACAGATAAATACAGAAATTTAGCAGCAGACAAGGTGTTTGTTGTTGCTCCAGCTTGTTTATTATTATATAAAACCCACTCAACCACTCCTCGCTCATTGTACTGATAGTAATCAGCTAAGGTCCTCAAAGAATGACTGGTAGGGAAATATTTCGGCGTCTCCAAAGTACCACCTGTTACAGGATAAATCACCACATCACTATTCAATAATTTTTTGACTTGAATAGCTAGTTCTTCTAAAATAGAAGGAATAGAGTCTGCCTGAGATAATCCTCTATTTGTTTGTAGTAACAACTCTGTTAGATAAGATTTTTCAGTAGATAATCTTGCCTGCTCTTGAATCCTTTTTATGAGACTAGAAGTAATCAGACCAGTAATTAACATAATAGCAAAAGTCATAGGATAAGTAGGATTAAAAGAAGTAAAAGTGTAGTAGGGGGCCACAAAAAAGTAATTAAAACAAAGAACTGATAAAATAGAAGAAATCACACTATAAAGTTTTCCTTTTGTCCAAACAGCATTTATTTGAACACTTAATATGTATATTATTATAATGTTGTTGGTACTGAGATTCCAGAAACGAAATAAAAGACCTGTTAAGGTTACTAGCAACAATACCACCAGTGTTTTAACCAAATCACTGAAAGAAAATTGCCATTTAGAAAACCAAGAAGGCAACGAGAGCTTACCAACCGAAGTCTCTTTTTTTCCTCTAGTATTATGGACTACAAACATATCCAAATCAGGAACATTCTTACTAAGAACTTCCACAATATTTTCTTTAGGCCAAATAGTTCTGTAGCCACTTTTTCCGACTACTAACTTAGAAACACGGCTCAATTTTGCGTAATCAGCAATCTGCTTGGTCACATTATTATAATCCATAACTGTCACCTTAGCTCCCAACCGCTCTGCCAATTCCAAGTTCTGATGTAACTCCTGATTAGTCAGTTCCCTATCTAAACTACCAATATACAGGGCTGTAAAGTCTGCATTAAGAGCACTTGCTAATCTTGAAGCAGCGCGAATGACATGTGAAGAGGAGGGAGAGGGTGACACACAGACCAAGACATGTTCCTTGGTCACAATACTATCTTTAACTTTTTTTCCTCGAAAAGCACTTCCATTAATCTGATCAGCTGCTTTGCGCAAAGCGATTTCTCTCAAAGATATTAACTTTTCTTCAGTAAAAAAGTGACGCTTGGCCAATTTAGCTTGCGATTTAGAATAAATTTTTCCTTTATCCAATCGTTCAAGTAAATCTGATGGGTCAATATCTACAAGTTCAATCTGATCAGCCTGATCAAAAATAGCATCTGGAATTATCTCATTAACTTGAATCCCTGTAATAGCTTCAATCACATCGTTTAAACTTTCAATATGTTGGACATTTACAGTAGTATAGACATCAATCCCTGCATAAAGCAGTTCCTTAATATCTTGGTACCTCTTTTTATTACGTGACTCAAAACAGTTAGTATGAGCCAATTCATCCACTAAAATAATGCGTGGTTGACGCCTTAAAGCAGTATCAATATCAAACTCATTCAAGGTGATACCTTTATATTTTATTGTTTTAGGAGATAATTGCTCAAGACCAATCAGTAAAGCCATAGTCTCAGGTCGATTATGAGGTTCAATGTAACCTACTACCACATCTACTCCAGCTTTTTGAGCTCGCTGCGCTTCTCTAAGCATAGCATAGGTTTTTCCAACTCCTGCAGCATAACCAAAATAAATTCTTAACGCCCCTGTTTTCATAACATCACCTTAGTTAACCCAACCTTTTGTAGTAAAATCATTTATCAGAAGTCATTATAACCTAATTTTATTTTTTTTACAATAGCCTTCCTGAGATTATATCATGGGACGAGTATGAGTTCACCAAGGGAAAGATGAGTTTCATTGCGCAAGATTTTAACAAGCTCAATATCATCACTGTTCTTGAGGGTAGAACACAAGCTGTCATTCGTAATCACTTTCTTAAGTATGATAGAGCCGTCCGATGTCGCGTCAAAATTATTACTATGGATATGTTTAGTCCTTACTATGACTTGGCTAAACAGCTTCGCTTTCGAATTTCTAGGCTCAGGCTGAAACATCTCCCAGACTGTTTCACTCCCTAATGCAAAAATTGTTCTTGATTGTTTTCACATTGTGCAACATCTAAGCCGTGCTATGAGTCGTGTCCGTGTCCAAATCATGAATCAATTGGATCGAAAGTCTCATGAATACAAGGCTATCAAGCTCTACTGGAAGCTCATCCAGCAAGATAGTCGTAAACTCAGCGATAAACGATTTTATCGCCCTACTTTTCGTATGCACTTGACCAATAAAAAAAATTCTAGATAGACTTTTGAGCTATTCAGAAGACTTGAAACACCACTATGATTTCTACCAGCTCTTGATTTTTCACTTTCAGAATAAGGAGCCTGACAGATTTTTCGGACTTATTGAAGACAATCTTAAGCAGGTTCATCCTCTTTTTCAGACTTTCTTTAAAACCTTCCTCAAAGATAAAGAGAAGATTGTCAACGCCCTTCAACTACACTATTCTAACGCCAAATTAGAAGCAACGAATAATCTCATTAAACTCATCAAACGCAATGTCTTTGGTTTTCGGAACTTTGAAAACTTCAAAAAACGGATTTTCATCGCTCTGAACATCAAAAAAGAAAGGACGAAATGTGTCCTTTCTAGATATTAGCTGACTTCAACCCACTACAGTTGACAAAGAGCCAAAAATCCCCTGGCAAGTACCAGAGGATAAGAGCTTATTTCATTGTTGGGAAGAGCAATACATCACGGATAGTAGTTGTATCAGTGAGAAGCATGCAGAGACGGTCGATACCGATTCCCAAACCACCTGTTGGTGGCATACCATATTCAAGAGCCTCGATGTAGTCATAGTCGATACCGGTCGCTTCATCGTCACCAAGTTCTTTTGCTTTTGCTTGGGCTTCAAAACGACTAAGCTGGTCGATTGGATCGTTGAGCTCAGTAAAGGCATTACCGTACTCCTTAGTCATGATGAAGAGCTCAAAACGGTCAGTAAAGCGTTGGTCTTCAGGGTTCTTCTTAGCCAGTGGAGATACAGCTACTGGATGTCCATAGACAAAGGTTGGTTGGATTAAAGTTTCTTCAACAAACTCTTCAAAGAAGGCATTGATGATGTGACCAACCTCAGTATAGTGTTTCTCAACTGGAACTTTCTTCTCAGCAGCGATGGCCTTAGCTTCTTCCAAAGTCATATCTTGCCAGAAATCTACACCAGTAATTTCTTTGATAGCATCCACCATGTGAACACGTTTAAATGGTTCGTTGATTTTGATTTCAGTTCCTTGGTAGTTGACTGGGCCGTCGCCCTTAACTGATTTAGCAGCATGTTGGATAATGCCTTCCGTCAAGTCCATGATATCTTGGAAGTCTGCGTATGCTTGGTAAACTTCGATAGAAGTGAACTCAGGGTTGTGAGTAGCATCCATTCCTTCGTTACGGAAGATACGGCCAATTTCATAGACGCGTTCCATACCACCCACGATAAGGCGTTTCAAGTGAAGCTCAGTCGCGATACGAAGCACCATGTCAATGTTTTGGGCATTGTGGTGGGTGATAAATGGACGGGCAGAAGCACCACCAGCTTCGTTGTGAAGAACAGGTGTTTCCACTTCAAGGAAACCTTTTTGGTCAAGGTAACGACGAATTTCAGAGATGATTTTTGAACGAGTGACAAAGCGTTCAAAGCTTTCACGGTTAGAAATCAAGTCAAGGTAACGTTTACGGTAAATTGTTTCAACGTCTGTCAAACCATGGAATTTCTCAGGAAGAGGACGAAGGGCCTTAGACAAGTGTGTGATGTGAGTAGCCTTGATAGAGAGTTCTCCCATATCCGTACGCATCACTTCACCTTCGACACCAAGGAAGTCACCAAGGTCTGCTTTTTTGAAGATTTCGTAGTTTTCTTCACCGACAGCATCCTTACGAACGTAGATCTGGATTTGACCTTCGCGGTCTTGAAGGTGGGCAAAACCTACTTTACCTTTACCACGTTTGGTTACCAAGCGTCCTGCGATAGTAGCTGTTTCGTTTTTATCGTGTAATTGTTCTTTATCGAGGTCAGCAAATTTATCTTTTAATTCTTGTGAATTTGCAGTGCGTTCAAAGCGTTTTCCGAAAGGATCGATTCCTTGTTCACGGAGCGCAGCCATTTTTTCACGGCGAACGATCTGCTGGTCATTTAGTTCTTCCATATGTTCTGTAGACATGGGATCCTCCTAGTTTTACTCAAAATTGAATACGATGAGTCATTTTTTGCGATACTCCCATTTTATCATAAATAAGCAAGAAATTCACGGATAATCTTTCAAAACTAAAAAGAACCTGACGCTAAGATCACTGAGCCAAATCACTGAAAAGACTGGGATAAGCAAGAAATTCCAACATCTCAGAAAAGGGATTTGACAATATTTATGGATTACACTTTAACCCTTGTAACTTTCATGACGTGTGCTACTTTTTATATGAGAGCAAGCCAAGCAAATCTAAAGCTGAAACAATTGACGTAAAAAAACATTAACAACTTGAATCTTGTCATTCATACACCTGATATGACAGAATAGTATAATTTTTAACCTTTTAGTCTTTTGATTTTTTTACACCTCTTGCCAATTTTCTTGGTCTTCCTTAAAGCGTTTTAGAAGGTCGAGTCCTTCTGGCGTGATATAGCCTTCTTCTTGGGCTAGGTGGATGAGTTCACTGTAGTTAGAAAGCGTCACCAATTTCACACCAGCATCTGCAAAGTTCTTATCTGCTTTTGGCAATTGGTAACTAAAAATCGCTACAACTCCAAGTACATCTGCTCCTTCGCGTTTAGCTGCTACTACGGCTTCAAGAACAGAACCACCCGTTGAAATAAGGTCTTCAACCACTACCATTTTTTGACCTTGAGCTACGCGACCTTCGATTTGATTACCAGCTCCGTGGTCTTTTGGTTTGCTACGGATGTAGGCAAATGGCAGGTTCATCTTGTCAGCAATGATGGCTCCGTGAGGAATCCCTGCTGTTGCAGTTCCTGCAATCACCTCAACCTCAGGAAAGGCTTCTTTGATAGCTTCCACAAAACCATTTTCAATGAGAGTACGAGTCTCTGGATAGGCAAGTGTCACACGGTTGTCCGTATAAATCGGCGACTTGATACCAGAGGCCCAAGTGAAAGGCTCCTCTGGTTTGAGGTAAACGGCTTGGATTTTCAAGAGGTGGCTAGCGATATCTTTAGCAAGTGTCATGGTATTCTCCTTTTATTTTTCTAATCTAGTTCTTTAATTCCAGTCCTGTGTCCATTCATCCTTGATGGCATGATAAGCTGCAACAGGATCCTCAGCTTGGGTAATGGGACGTCCCACTACGATATAGTCACTGCCGATGTGATAGGCATCAGCAGGTGTCATAACGCGTTTTTGGTCTCCAACAGCAGCACCTGTAGGACGAATGCCCGGTGTCAGACAGATAAAATCTGGATTGGTAGCCTGCTTGATGATTTGCACTTCCTGAGCTGAGCAAACGACACCATCCAAACCCGCTTCAGCTGTCTTCTTGGCATAGTGAATCACAGACTCTTGCAGACTGGTTTGAATATTTTGAAACTCCTGCATCTGCTCTTCTGAGGTTGAGGTCAGCTGCGTTACAGCGATCAATTTGGCTTGACTCCCAAGACCTTCACGCGCCGCCTTCATCATCTCTACACCACCAGCCGCATGGACATTAGTCATATCGACACCAAGCTGAGACAAGACCTTCATGGCTGACTTGACTGTATTAGGAATGTCATGAAGCTTGAGATCTAAAAAGACACTATGACCCAAGCCTTTCAGGTAGGACACAATCCCAGGCCCCGTTGCGTAATAAAGCTCCATCCCTACCTTGAGATAAAGACTTTCCGCTTCTGGGAAAAGAGCTAAAAATTCCTTGACCGCCTCAAAACTAGGAAAATCAAGAGCAATGACTGGACGATGTTCTCGCATAGGTTTCTCCTTTTACCTTTGCTAGTGAGAGAGTCTGGCCAACAGAAGCCACGAAAAAAGGAACCTGCCAACAGCAAGGTTCCACGAAAAATGGGTAGTCTCCACCCTTTCACCGTCTAACCTTAGCTGCCTCTCTGGACTGCTTTAAAGGTTTTCTATTATTCTATTATTTCTACTAGTACTTGTCAAGTAAAAACAGCTAAATCCATGTTGACTGCTATTGAACACCTCACAAGACTTTTTCCAAAAGAATAGTTAAAGACTTTCACTTCGGACAGAGAAAAAGAGTTTGCTTGTTACCCTTTAATTGAACAAATGGGAATTCTGTTTTATTTTGCGGATGCCTATTCATCTTGGCAAAGGGGAAGTAATGAGAATGCGAATGGACTTCTTCGTGGGTATTTTCTTAAACCGATTTGGCAACAATTACCGAAAAAATCCTTAATGATGCTTTGCTAGCTTATTAATCACCGTCCCCAAAAATACTTGGATTACAAGACAGGTTTTGAAGCACTTTTTGAAGCACTTATAGAGGAGATTTAAAAATGTTGCATTTTTTATTGCAATTTATCAGTTATCTTATCACCCAAAACTTCTGCAATTAGTATGAGCACTATTGTTATTTTTCTTTTTTCGTACACTCAAATCAAAATATAGCAATAAGACTATTCTGTAGAATTGCTGTCAAAAAGATCAGTTCATTTTTTCCTTCCCACTTGTGTTTATAATCATTAAAATAACTCAATTAAGAAATTTTCTTTTTCCTAATAGTTAGCGTAATTAAAGTTAATAGAAGAACAATCCAAATAAGTAGTGTTAGATTAGGAATTAGAGTTTTATTCCATGAAAATTCCTCCCATTTTGTGAAAAACTTAGTAAACAGTCCCATAAAACTATAATCTGTTATCTTCGCAACTGTCTTATCCAAACCAGATAGCATCGGTAAGAAAGCAACTAAAATCATAGCAGGAAGACTGATAACCTGAGCTACTACTTGGCTCTTCGCGGTTAAACCTATCAATAAATAGAATAAAATGATGGATAAAGAGGTTAGAAGAACGATTGTAATATAATTAAAAGTATGTACAATTGTAACTCCTAAAATAAGAGGAGTAGTTCCCATAATCACAAAAGTTAGCAAAAAAGGAAGAAACATAGTTGATAAAATGTATTCGGAGCCTTTAACACCACTCAACAGAAGAGTTTGTAAATTGTACTTTTCTTTTTCTTCAGACAAGATAATAGTTATAGGACTTCCAACAGCCAAAGCCAAAGAAAAAGGTAAACACATCATCAAAAGAACTAATGCCTGTTGATCGTTGACCTTCCCCTGTGTTTCCATAAGATATTTATAAAAATATGTGAAAGCAAAAGGCACTAAAACTTGCAATAAAATACTCTTATTGGAAAGGATAATTTGACAACGCAACCATACCAAAGCCAGAAACCGTTTAAGCATTTAGCTTTCCTTCTGTTAATGTGATAAAAATATCTTCTAAAGTAGGCTCACATGAATGAATTGAAAAAATATTTTCCAGATCAGCCTGAGATACCTGTTCTAGTGATGTAAAATCAAAAGTTATCTGATTCCCATTATAATCTGTAAACTTAATCTTTTTATCTTTATTATATCTTTGAATGAGTTCAGAAGGAGCTCCTTGCTCAACTAATTTTCCTTTATTTAATAAGGCAACATAATCACATAAAAGAGTTGCTTCATTCATATCATGAGTCGTTAGAAAAATCGTTGTCCCTGCTGTTTTCAATTCTAAAATTAACTCATGAATTGTCCGAGAAGTTGTGGGATCTAGACCTGAGGTCGGTTCATCCAGAAAGAGTACAGCGGGGTTGTTGATAAGAGCTCGTGCTAAAAGCATTCGTTGCCTCATTCCAGTGGATAATTTTCCTGCTACCATCTTGCGACTATCATATAATCCTACTCGCTTTAACAAATTATCAACACGTGATTTACTAATATTATAAAATTTACTATAAAAAAGAAGATTGTTATACAGAGACATTTTCTCATAAAATCCACTTGTATCGCTAACCAATCCAATTCTCTTTAATTCACCGCTTGTTAAATTTTGAGATTTTTGTCCCAAAATAATAGATTGTCCTTTATCGGCAAGGAACTGCCCAGTCAGAATATTAATCGTTGTGGTCTTTCCAGAACCAGATGGTCCTAAAAATCCAAAAATCTAACCTTCTTTAACAGTGAAGCTTATATTATTTAAAGCTATTTTATCACCAAAACTTTTTGATAAATGGCTAACTTCAATCATACTCATTGCACCTCCTTTATATTCTACATTTTTACTTAACATCTATTTACTTATCTTTATCAAATAAACGTCTTAAAAAAAACAATAACATTAAGCATATAACCGTTAGCAAGATTGTTTCAATATTATTGATAATATGATACATTCTCAAGCAGTATAAAATAATTATATATATGCAAACGCTCATTATACCTATTTTTTTAAACATACTAAGCCTCCTTGCTAAATAATAAAGTTATATAATAACTAAGACACACTATACCTAACATAATAAATATCCACAGCATTAAAAATATTATCATACCAATAAAAATATCCACTGGTAACTGAATAAATGTTCTAAAATTAACAAGCAAAAATAAAATCTCAAACGATGAAAAAAGCCATACTATATTTTCCAATGATGTTTGAACATTTTTATTGTAGTAAGCATAATATATAGCAAAAATAATACCCAAGAACAATACTATTAATTGTGTTTCTATAACAGCGAACTGCCCAATAGCAGATAAAAAAGCTACTCCTCCTGATAATAAGCAAAAACAAACTGAACGAATAAATGTTTTCGCTCTAATATTGTTATCTTTCACTTTATTATTTTTTTTTACAAATTGGACATTCTCCGTTTTCCAGAACATATTTTTCTTGACTTAGAGCATGATTTCTCATATTATAAACGTAAGCGTTATCTATTAGGATTTCATTATAACATCCCAGAAATATTTTAATTATTAAATTAGTCATTATCCCTCCCAAAATAGCAGGCATCTCTGGTGTAGTCGGCCACTTTGTCTTATCAGATAAAGTGTACTTATTTATATCTTTGTTTATATTCCGACAACCAAAGCAAGAACCGATGGTAGGGATATATATATTATCAATAATAAGATAGCATCCATTAAACCCTCCTGATATGTAGGATATCTTATGCGATACAGCAAATTGATTGACAATTTTTATAATATCAATGGGCGTATCAATTCCTTTAACGATAAAATCTATACTCCCATATTCCGCAACAATGTTTTCTAATTCTTCTACTGAAGAAACTTTAATAGAAATAGGTACTACCTGAACATCTGAATTATACTTGTGTATTTTTTCAGAAAGAACATTAATCTTCTCCTTACCAACATCCGACTCTGTATAAAGAATTTGCCTATTTAAATTTGATGGTTCTATTATATCGTAATCAGCGACAATAAGTTTCCTCACTCCATACATACTTAGACTTAGAGATATATAACATCCTAAGGCTCCTGCTCCTAATACTAATACTGTTTTATTCTGTATTTTATTATACTCTTCATTATAAAATAACGAACAGTAACCTTTAGTTCTAGAATATCTCCTATCAATATCTATCTCATCCGAAACTAAAATTTGTTCATTTAATAGTTCAAATGTTAGTTTACTGCCTAATACTTCTTCTATCTCTAATAGTTCCTTACAACTATTAAATAGATCGTTGATAAATTCTTGCGAAATTTGAGGTTCTATAGCTATTTCCCGCATACTCCGACCACGCAAATACATTATACCTTCTTTTTTATAAGCAAAAACATAACTATTTACGTAGAACATATTTCGTCCTTCCTCTCATATAATATAGAAAGCAGTATAGAAACAACCACCCCTCCTATACTACGAACAATAATATTAGGTGTCAAAAACTGTAATAGTTGACTCAAAGGGAAATAAATAATAACAAATGCTATTAAAAGTTGAACTATATATTGAAAATTCAAGTTATTATTGTTAGAATTCAAGTATCTTAAAATAATACCACTATCATACTGAAAAAAAGGAATTGAATTAATAAAAATCATACCTAAGTTAATGATAAAAAATAAGAGTCCAAGCAATTTATACGATGTGAACAATAAAACAAGTAAACCTGTAAGTGATAAAATCGAATTTGAAGCAATTCCTGCTAACATAATTTTCAAAAATTGTTTTTTATTTTTTAAGAATTGCACCCCACTTAAATCTACAAAAAAAGCCAAATTAAACAAAAGTAGCATTATTCCACAATTTGGGATCTCAATTTGATAATTATTAGCAATTATTGCATGACTAAATTCATGTATCGTTGCAGACATAATAACAACAAGCAACCAAAATAAAAGAATGTTTAGCGTTATTGGAAAGTTTTGGAAATTAGTCAAAATATCCGCCCTATAAATATACATAATAAAACATTGCAAAATAAGAGCCAATGGGAAAATACCAAATAGGATTTTTTCAAAATTCTTATTAAATCTTTTATAGTTTAATTTTTCAGATAATGTTATATTAAAGTCCCAAGATATTTTAAAAATATTTATCTTTTTTCGTGATTTCATAGAATCTATAAGTCCCATTTTACTAAGAACAATATAAAATCTTAAATAATATTTCTTCCCTACTAACACTAATAAGTCCGATATGGTAAATTCTTGACCTATTAGTTGCTCTAACCATTTTTTTCCTGTTTCCCAACTAATACATGTTTCTTACTGGATGGTATATATAGATGATACTGTCCCTCATAAGGAGTAGGTAATATCTTAATCTTATCAACAATTCTCATAACAAACCTAACCTTTAATAAATAAAAGAGGGGCTAAGTAAAACATACTCTAGTCCCTCAGTCCGCAATCAATAAAATAATGACTAATTCTATTAATCTCTTGCTGCAAGACTAATACGGAAAATTCAAATGACTGTCTAAAATGAAATTGAAAAAGCTTAATGTTAGTAAATGAACAAACTTCAACAACCAGCAAGAGCAAGGATTGATAAACCAAATCCGATACCTATTGCAAGTCCAGCTGAAAAATCACTAACTGGTACTGAAATTTTTTCAATTTCCTCAAATAAAAAGTTATCTTGCATGATTATCACTCCCTATCTTTTTAACAATAGGCTACTCCAATTAAGAGAACTACCCCAGTTCCAAGTAAAACTCCCCCAAAATTCACCATCTGTAGAGGCTACGATTTCTTCAATTTCTTCAAATAAGAATACTTCATCTGACATATGTGTTACCTTCTTCATAAAAAATTATTTTGCAATCGATTACACTGCATAATGTAACATAAAGAAAAACAGATGTCAAATATTAAACGTAAAAACTAGTCACTAAAGTACTATGAGAAAAAAGGTAAAACCTAGCGACGCGATGAGCGCTGGGTCGTTTGGTTTCGATTGCTCTCTTCCTCTTGTTTTTTCTGTTCTTCTTCTAAACGTTTACGTTCTTCTTCCTGCCTTTTCTCAGCTTCTTCGGCCTCTTTTTTGGCTTTTTCTTCTGCTTCCATAATCAATTTATCCGCTACAGTGTAGCTGTAGATTCCAGCTTCCATATCGACCACACTTGGTTCTGACAATTGAGGCTTAATCTTACTGTAATAAGGCAGTTTCTTACTCATTTCAGATAGAGGAACCAAGACTTCGTCCGAATCATTCATGGTCAATCGAATTAAATCGGAAGTGACCTTGCTGGGAGCTAGTTCCACCTTTTGGATAGCCGCCTTGAGTTCTGGGCTAATTTGAGAAAGTTCTGAGACAAAAGCCTTGATTTTTTCACTATCATTAAAGAGAACTGATATATAAGTTTCTGGTAGACTGACCAAACTCACAGCACTGGTCTCAAGCTGACCACTGGAAAGAATAGGATAATGGTTTTCACCAGAAATATAGTAGGCCACAATATCATATTCCTTGACCTTGATAGTGAACTTGGTTGGAAATTGATAAACAAGTTGAGCTGATTCAACCCAATAGTTAGACTTAATCTGCTTTTCATATTTTTCCTTGTCTAGCAGAAGGTTAATCGTATAATCCGAATCCTGAATACCTGAAGCCTGTCGAATATCATCAGCCGTAGTGTGCACCGTTCCCTCGACACGAATATCCTTCATGGTCGCATAAGGACTGAGTAGGTAGGCAGAGACAATCAATAAAAGCAGACTTGGAAATAAAATCGTTAAGGCTCGTAAGATATGGATTCCTGGAATTTTCGGTTTGACCGGTTTTTCCTTTACAGGCTTTTTATCTGCCTTTTTATCCTCTTTCTTTGGCTCTTTGGACTTTGATTCTTCTTTGGATACTTCTTTTTTGACGTATTCTGACTCTTCTACTTTTTCTTCGGTATCATCCTTAGCTGATTTTGGGTCTTTTGAATCAGATTCACTCTCTTGGTCCTCGGTTGCATCTGAATCTTCAGATTTTGAAGCCATTCGAGCTTGTCTTTCCTTTTCTTTCTCCTCAGCTAGGGCTGCCTCTTCCTCAGCCTTCTTTTTTAGATATTCTTGGTTTCGTTTCTGCCATTCTGATAACTCTTTCAATTCTTCGAGGATTTCTTTGCCCTCATTTTTCTTATCTTTTGACATTTACTTTCCTTATGATAAATCTTTTTTCAACAATTGATAAAAATCTGCTAGAGATTTCAATTCCTTAGAAGCCTTCATGTTAGCCTGGTAATCTTCCTTGTGACTTAGTAAGTGAGCAAGCTTCTCTTCCAAACTATCCAAGGTCAAATCGCTTTCTTGAAGCTCTTCTGCATAGCCTTTTTTTACAAAGTAAGCTGCATTTTCAATCTGGTCGCCACGACTAGCTTCACGACCAAGTGGCACAATAACATGCAATTTTGCCATGGCCAAGAGCTCAAAAATCGTATTGGCACCACCTCGTGTCACAACAATATCAGCCAATTCCATCAAGGGTTGATAGAGATTGGTCACATAGTCAACACGAAAAAGATTTTGGCTCAACTCATTCAGGCTAGAATCTCCAGTTAAATTGATAATATTGTAGCGCTCTGTCAGTTCTTTCTTATGGTCTGTCACCAATTGGTTAAAGACACGAGCGCCTGCAGAACCACCGACAAACAATACAGTTGGCAATTTAGGATTAAAGTGGGTTTGAATATCCACCAATTCATCTGGTTCTGGAGTGTTTTTGTCCGAAACCTTGGTCACTGCTCCCACATGCTCGACCTTAGCCAAACTTGAAGCCTGTTCAAAAGTTGAATACATTTTCGTCGCAAATTTATAGGCGATTTTATTGGCCAAGCCCATAGACAGGTCAGATTCGTGAATAAAGACAGGCACTCCTGACACACGTGCTGCAATAACAGGCGGTACTGAGACAAAGCCTCCCTTTGAAAAAAGGGCCTGTGGACGAAGTCGTAACATGATAAAGAGCGATTGGACAATTCCCCAACCAACTTTGAAGACGTCCAGCATATTTTGCCAAGAGAAATAGCGACGCAATTTTCCAGTCGTAATGGAATGGAAGGTGACATCCAAACCTGACTTGAGGATTTCTTGGTGTTCGATACCACGTTTATCTCCGATATAGTGGACTTCCCATCCATCTTCGATGAACTTGGGCATTAACAAAAGATTGAGAGTCACGTGTCCAACCGTCCCCCCACCTGTAAAGACAATTTTTTTCATATTATTCCTTTAACTCCGCTACTGTGTCGATAAAGAGGTCGCCACGTACTTCAAAGTTAGCATACATATCCCAGCTGGCATTGGCAGGACTGAGAAGAACCACGTCTCCTTGAGTCGCAAACTCGTAAGCCTTGCGGGTCGCATCTGCAATATCAGTCGCATCCACATAAGCCACACCAGCCTTATCCGCTGCCCGTTTGACACGTTCAGCAGACTGACCAAGGATGACCATCTTCTTGAGTCCAGTAATGTCTGGAACCAATTCGTCAAACTCATTACCACGGTCCAAACCACCTGCAATCAAAATGACCTTGCTATTGTCAAATCCTGACAAGGCTTTTTGAGTTGCCAAGATATTAGTTGATTTACTGTCGTTATAGAATTTAACACCCTTGATGTCATCCACAAACTGGAGACGGTGTTTGACACCACCGAAGGCTGAAAGAGTTTCCTTGATGGTTTGATTGTCCACATCACGAAGCTTGGCTACAGCAATCGTCACAAGGGCGTTTTCTACATTGTGGCTACCTGGAACCCCGATTTCACTCGCTGCCATGACTACTTCACCACGGAAGTAGAGTTGACCATCTTCCAGATAAGCTCCATCAACCTTTTCCTGTGTTGAGAATGGAACAACAGTAGCCTGTGTTTTGGTAGCCAACTCTTTTGCCAAGTCTTGGTTAAAGTTCAAGACAAGGAAATCAGCTGCTGTCATCTTGTTCTGGATATTCCACTTGGCTGCTACATATTCCTCAAATGACCCATGATAGTCGATATGAGTTGGCATGAGGTTGGTAATAACCGCAATCTCAGTATGGAATTCTTGAACGCCCATGAGTTGGAAAGAAGAAAGTTCCATGACAAGCGTGTCCTTATCTGTCGCAGTTTGAGCCACTTGACTGGCTGGATAGCCGATATTTCCTGATAAAAGACTATGTTGCCCAGCAGCAGTCAAAACTTCCCCAATCATGGTCGTTGTAGTTGTTTTTCCATTTGAACCTGTTATACCGATAATGGGCGCTTCTGAAATCAAGTAAGCCAATTCCACCTCAGTCAAGACTGGAATTCCCTTTGCCAAAGCCTTTTCAATCATGGGATTACTGTATGGGATGCCTGGATTTTTCACCATGAGGGCAAACTCTTCATCCAAAAGTTCCAAAGGATGACCACCTGTGATAACCTTGATCCCTTCTTCCAGCAAACTTTGGGCAGCTGGATTGTCCTCGAAAGGCTTCCCATCATTTACCGTTACAATAGCACCTAGCTTGTCCAACAAACGAGCTGCAGATTCACCAGACTTGGCTAAACCTAAAACAAGGACTTTCTTATTTTTAAATTGATCTATTACTTTCATGTCTCGAACTCCATTTCTACTCCTACTATTTTACCATTTTTATGGAAATAAAAAAGCCACAAAGTGTGTTTGTGACTCTTTCTTCTAACTGATACTCTTCGAAAATCTCTTCAAACCACGTCAGCTTCGCCTTGCCGTACTCAAGTACAGCCTGCGGCTAGCTTCCTAGTTTGCTCTTTGATTTTCATTGAGTATAAGTTTAGCAGGAAAATAGACACAAAAGAAAAGTTTTTGGTATAATAAGAGTATGTACACAAAAAATGAAGAAGAGCTACAATCCTTAGGGGAGCGTTTGGGTCATCTATTAGCAAAGAATGATGTTTTAATCTTAACTGGAGAACTGGGTGCAGGTAAAACGACCTTTACTAAAGGACTTGCTAAAGGTTTACAGATTTCTCAAATGATTAAAAGTCCAACCTATACTATCGTAAGAGAGTATGAGGGGCGTCTTCCGCTTTTCCATTTAGATGTTTATCGTATTGAAGGAGATGCGGATTCTATCGACTTGGATGAGTTTCTCTTTGGTGGCGGAGTGACTGTCATCGAGTGGGGAAATCTCTTAGGAGATGCCTTGCCAGATACTTATTTAGAATTGGAAATTCTAAAAGAAGCAGATGGACGTCGTTTAAATTTTCAGGCAAAGGGTTTGCGTGCAGAAAAACTCTTAGAGGAGCTTCAACATGGAGTATGAATTGCTCATTAGGGAAGCAGAGCCTAAAGATGCAGCTGAATTAGTGGCCTTTTTAAATCGTGTAAGTTTGGAGACAGATTTTACCAGCTTAGACGGAGATGGTATTCTCTTGACCAGTGAGGAGATTGAAGTATTCCTCAACAAGCAAGCTAGTTCGGACAATCAGATAACCTTACTTGCATTCTTAAATGATAAAATTGCTGGTATTGTAAATATTACAGCTGACCAGCGCAAGAGAGTCCATCATATTGGAGATCTCTTCATTGTGATTGGAAAAAGATATTGGAATAATGGATTGGGAAGTTTGTTGCTAGAAGAAGCGATAGAGTGGGCACAAGCAAGTGGCATTCTGCGTCGTCTCCAGCTGACTGTCCAAACTCGTAATCAAGCAGCAGTTCATCTGTATCAAAAGCATGGCTTTGTAATTGAAGGTCGCCAAGAGCGTGGAGCATATATAGAAGAAGGGAAATTTATCGATGTTTACTTGATGGGTAAACTGATAGATTAGTAGAAATATGGTTAAAAAAATTATTGGAATGGTGCTAGCTTTACTTTCTGTAACTGTAGTAGGAGCAGGTATTTTTGCTTATACTATTTATCAACAAGGGACAGAAACCTTAGCTAAAACCTATAAAAAAATCGGCGAAGAAACCAAGGTTATTGAAGCGACTGAACCTCTAACCATTCTGTTAATGGGAGTGGACACCGGAAATGCTGAACGAACTGAAACTTGGGTCGGTAGAAGTGATAGCATGATCTTGATGACAGTGAATCCTAAAACGAAAAAAACAACAATGATGAGTTTAGAGCGGGATATTCTGACCCGCATTGAATCAGGGAATGGTCAGGCTCATGAAGCGAAACTGAATTCAGCATATGCAGATGGTGGAGCAGAGCTTGCTATAGAAACCATTCAAAAAATGATGAATATCCATATTGATCGCTATGTGATGGTCAATATGAAAGGGTTACAAAAACTAGTGGATGCAGTAGGTGGTATTACAGTCAATAATACCCTAGGTTTCCCAATTTCTATCAGTGACCAAGAAGAATTTAATACCATTTCTATCGGTGTTGGGGAGCAACATATTGGGGGAGAAGAAGCCCTAGTCTATGCACGAATGCGTTACCAAGATCCTGAGGGGGATTATGGTCGTCAAAAACGTCAACGTGAAGTTATTCAAAAAGTCATGGAAAAAGCTCTCAGTTTAAATAGTGTTGGTCATTATCAAGAGATTCTAAAAGCTTTGAGTGACAATATGCAGACCAATATTGATTTGTCTGCAAAAAGTATCCCTAACTTGCTAGGCTATAAAGATTCATTTAAAACCATTGAAACTCAGCAGTTGCAGGGTGAAGGAGAGATGCTTCAAGGTGTTTCTTACCAGATTGTTTCGAGAGCCCATATGTTGGAAATGCAAAATCTACTCCGACGTTCTTTGGGACAAGAAGAAGTCACTCAGCTTGAAACCAATGCGGTCTTATTTGAAGATTTATTTGGCAGAGCACCTGTTGGTGATGAAGATAATTAACTTTTGATACAAATAAAAAATCAATCGTGGGAAATTTCCTGCGATTTTTTCAAAAAAATACGAATAGATAGGTAGGAGGAAACATGAAAGCAGAAATCATTGCTGTTGGAACAGAGATTTTGACAGGACAGATTGTCAACACTAATGCTCAGTTTTTATCAGAAAAACTAGCAGAGATTGGGGTAGATGTATATTTTCAGACGGCTGTAGGAGACAACGAAGCCCGTCTCTTGTCTTTGCTTGAGATTGCCAGTCAACGTAGCAGTCTGGTGATTTTGACAGGTGGTTTAGGGCCGACTGAGGACGATTTGACCAAACAAACTCTGGCTAAATTTTTAGGGAAAGAATTAGTCTTCGATCCTCAGGCTCAGGAGAAGTTAGATGTCTTTTTCGCCCAGCGACCAGATTATGCCCGAACACCGAATAACGAAAGACAAGCCCAAATTGTAGAAGGAGCGACTCCACTGCCAAACGAAACGGGGCTGGCTGTGGGAGGAATACTAGAAGTAGATGGAGTGACCTACGTTGTCCTTCCTGGTCCGCCAAGTGAATTGAAGCCTATGGTCTTAAACCAACTTCTACCCAAGTTGATGACGGGGAGTAAGCTGTATTCCCGGGTTCTTCGTTTCTTTGGGATTGGCGAGAGCCAGTTGGTGACGATTTTGGCTGATTTAATTGATAATCAGACCGATCCGACCTTGGCACCTTATGCCAAGACAGGAGAGGTAACCTTGCGTCTGTCAACAAAGGCTAGCAGTCAAGAAGAGGCGAATCAAGTGCTGGATATTTTGGAACATCAAATCTTGGATCGCCAGACCTTTGAAGGACTTTCTTTACGAGACCTTTGTTATGGTTATGGGGAAGAGTCCAGTTTAGCCAGCATTGTGGTAGAAGAACTGAAAAAACAAGGGAAAACCATCACGGCTGCAGAGAGTTTGACGGCAGGTCTTTTCCAAGCTAGGGTAGCGGATTTTTCAGGAGCTTCAAGTATATTTAAGGGTGGTTTTGTGACCTATAGCTTGGAGGAAAAATCAAAAATGTTGGATATTCCTGTCAAGGATTTGGAAGAACATGGTGTGGTGTCTGAATTTACAGCTCAGAAGATGGCTGAGCAGGCACGAATCAAGATCCAGTCTGATTTTGGAATTAGTTTGACTGGAGTGGCAGGACCAGATAGCCTAGAAGGATATCCAGCTGGGACAGTCTTCATAGGCTTGGCTCAAGAGCAAGGAACTGAGGTTATCAAGGTGAATATTGGAGGCAGAAGTCGAGCAGATGTACGTCACATTGCGGTTATGCATGCCTTTAACCTAGTTCGCAAGGCTTTATTAAGTGACTAACTTTTGATATAATAGTAGATAGGTCTGAGGATCATTAGAATGTAGGAGAATAGAATGGCGAAAAAACCAAAAAAATTAGAAGAAATTTCAAAAAAATTTGGGGCAGAACGTGAAAAGGCCTTGAATGATGCTCTTAAATTGATTGAGAAAGACTTTGGTAAAGGATCAATCATGCGTTTGGGTGAACGTGCGGAGCAAAAGGTGCAAGTGATGAGCTCAGGTTCTTTAGCTCTTGACATTGCCCTTGGTTCAGGTGGTTATCCTAAGGGACGTATCATCGAAATCTATGGACCAGAGTCATCTGGTAAGACGACGGTTGCCCTTCATGCAGTTGCACAAGCGCAAAAAGAAGGTGGGATTGCAGCCTTTATCGATGCGGAGCATGCCCTTGACCCAGCTTATGCTGCGGCCCTTGGTGTTAACATTGACGAATTGCTCTTGTCACAACCAGACTCAGGAGAGCAAGGTCTTGAAATTGCAGGAAAATTGATTGACTCAGGTGCTGTAGATCTTGTCGTGGTCGACTCAGTTGCGGCCCTTGTACCTCGTGCGGAGATTGATGGAGATATCGGTGATAGCCACGTTGGTTTGCAGGCCCGTATGATGAGTCAGGCCATGCGTAAACTTGGTGCTTCTATCAATAAAACCAAAACAATTGCTATCTTTATCAACCAATTGCGTGAAAAAGTTGGGGTCATGTTTGGAAATCCAGAAACAACACCTGGCGGACGTGCTTTGAAATTCTATGCTTCAGTCCGCTTAGATGTTCGTGGTAACACACAAATTAAGGGAACTGGTGACCAAAAAGAAACCAATGTCGGTAAAGAAACTAAGATTAAGGTTGTAAAAAATAAGGTAGCTCCACCGTTTAAGGAAACCGTAGTTGAAATTATGTACGGAGAAGGAATTTCTAAGACTGGTGAACTCTTGAGGATTGCAAGCGACTTGGATATTATCAAAAAAGCAGGAGCTTGGTATTCTTACAAGGATGAAAAAATCGGTCAGGGTTCTGAGAATTCTAAGAAATATTTGGCAGAGCACCCAGAAATCTTTGATGAAATTGATAAGCAAGTCCGTTCTAAATTTGGCTTGATTGATGGAGAAGAAGCTTCAGAACAAGATACTGAAAACAAAAAAGATGAAGCAGTTCAAGCAGATTCTGTGAATGAAGAAGTGACACTTGACCTAGGCGATGAACTTGAAATCGAAATTGAAGAATAAGCTGTTAAAGTAGTGGAGAAATCCGCTACTTTTTCGATTTTTGATTCAAGATTTCAGATTGACTATAGTTTGCTGTTTCTTGTGGCTCCACTAGAAAGCTGATGTAATAGCCTTATGAATAAAAAACGAACAGTGGACCTGATACATGGTCCGATTCTTCCTTCTCTCTTGAGTTTTGCCTTCCCAATCTTGCTGTCTAATATCTTTCAGCAACTCTATAACACTGCTGATGTCTTGATTGTTGGACGTTTTCTTGGACAAGACTCCTTGGCAGCGGTAGGGGCGACGACAGCGATTTTTGACCTGATTGTAGGTTTTACTCTTGGTGTTGGAAATGGCATGGGGATTGTCATTGCCCGTTATTATGGAGCTCGGAATTTCACTAAAATCAAGGAAGCAGTAGCATCCACCTGGATTTTAGGGGCTCTTTTGAGTGTTGTAGTGATGCTGCTGGGCTTTCTTGGTTTGTATCCTCTTTTACAGTACCTAGATACCCCTGCTGAAATCCTTCCCCAGTCCTATCAATATATTTCTATGATTGTGACCTGTGTCGGCGTCAGCTTTGCCTATAATCTCTTTGCAGGTTTGTTGCGGTCCATTGGTGACAGTCTAGCCGCCCTTGGATTTCTGATTTTCTCTGCCTTGGTTAATGTGGTTCTCGATCTCTATTTTATTACGCAACTGCAACTGGGAGTTCAATCCGCGGGACTTGCTACCATTATTTCGCAAGGTTTATCAGCGGTTCTCTGCTTTTACTATATTCGTAAGAGTGTGCCAGAACTTTTGCCTCAACGCAAGCATTTCAAATGGGATAAGTCCTTGTACGCCGATCTCTTGGAGCAAGGTTTGGCTATGGGCTTGATGAGTTCGATTGTGTCCATCGGCAGTGTGATTTTACAGTCTTCTGTCAATACCTTTGGCGCAGTGATTATTAGTGCCCAGACGGCGGCTCGACGCATTATGGCCTTCGCCCTTCTTCCTATGACCGCTATTTCTGCTTCGATGACGACCTTTGCTTCTCAGAATCTAGGAGCTAAGCGACCAGATCGCATTGTCCAAGGTCTTCGAATCGGTAGTCGTTTGAGTATGTCCTGGGCAGTTTTTGTTTGTGTCTTCCTCTTTTTTGCCAGTCCAGCCTTGGTTTCCTTCTTGGCTAGTTCGACGGATAGCTATTTGGTAGAAAATGGTAGTCTCTATCTGCAAATCAGTTCAGCCTTTTATCCCATTTTGAGCCTCTTGTTAATTTATCGCAATTGCTTGCAGGGCTTGGGGCAAAAAGTCCTTCCGCTGGTTTCTAGCTTTATCGAACTAGTCGGGAAAATCGCTTTTGTGGTCTTGATTATCCCTTGGGCAGGCTATAAGGGAGTTATCCTTTGCGAACCCCTCATCTGGGTTGCCATGACCATTCAACTGTACTTTTCGCTTTTCCGTCATCCTTTAATAAAAGAAGGTAAGGTCATCTTGGCAACAAAAGTGTCATCCTAGCTCGATTTGCTAAATAAAATCCATTTCCTCTAGTGAAAATCGAAAAACTTGTGCTGTCATCTTTAGTTTGGTCTTGAAAATAGTTTAACAGACTTTTGACTTCTTTTATATGATATAATAAAGTATAGTATTTATGAAAAGGACATATAGAGACTGTAAAAATATACTTTTGAAAAGCTTTTTAGTTTGGGGTGTTTTTGTAGATAGAATGCAGACCTTATCAGTCCTATTTACAGTGTCAAAATAGTGCGTTTTGAAGTTCTATCTACAAGCCTAATCGTGACTAGGATTGTATTCTTTATGAGGTATAAATAAAGGAGTTTCTAGCTCTGGATTGTAAAAAATGAGTTGTCTTAATCGATAAGGAGTAGAATATGGAAATTGATGTGAGTAAATTAAGAACAGATTTGCCTCAAGTTGGCGTGCAACCATATAGGCAAGTCCATGCCCATTCCACAGGCAACCGTAACTCAACGGTTCAAAATGAGGCTGACTACCATTACAGAAAAGATCCTGAATTGGGCTTCTTTTCTCACGTAGTTGGTAATGGTCGTGTTATGCAGGTAGGACCTGTTGATAATGGTGCCTGGGACGTTGGGGGTGGTTGGAATGCAGAAGGTTATGCACAAGTTGAACTGATTGAAAGCCATGAATCAAAAGAAGAGTTTCTGATTGACTATCGTCTCTATATCGAACTCTTGCGTAATCTAGCAGACGAGGCTGGGATACCTAAAACACTTGATACAGACGACTTGGCAGGTATCAAGACACACGAATATTGTACCAATAACCAACCTGACAACAACTCAGATCACATTGACCCCTATCCTTATCTTGCCAAATGGGGTATTAGCCGTGAGCAGTTTAAGCAGGATATTGAAAACGGCTTGACGATTGAAGCAGGATGGCAACAGAACGATACTGGCACCTGGTATGTACACTCAGATGGTTCTTATCCAAAAGATAAGTTTGAGAAAGTAAATGGTACCTGGTATTACTTTGACGGTTCAGGATATATGCTTGCAGACCGCTGGAAGAAGCACACAGACGGCAACTGGTACTGGTTTGACCAGTCAGGCGAAATGGCGACAGGCTGGAAGAAAATCGCTGAGAAGTGGTACTATTTCGATGGAGAAGGTGCTATGAAAACAGGCTGGATCAAATACAAGGAGACTTGGTACTATCTTGATAGTCAAAATGGGGACATGGTTTCTAATGCCTTTGTCAAATCAAATGATGGCTGGTATTACCTTAAAGAAGATGGCACGATAGCAGAAAAACCAGAATTTACAGTCGAGCCTGAAGGCTTGATAACAGTAAAATAATAATGGAGTGTCTTTCAAATCAGAACAGCGCATATTATTAGGTCTTGAAAAAGCTTAATAGTATGCGTTTTCTTGTGGAGATATTTCCTTCAATTTTTGCTACTATATTACATAAAAATCAAAAAGCAAACTAGAAAGCTATGCTCAAATAAAATCTAAATTTGACAATGTAAACCGAATCGGATAGCTTTAAGTACTGTTTTGAGGTTGAAGATACGATTTTTGATAGGAACTCATCAAATAGGTTTACTATCATCAATTTTGGATTTTTAAGCAGTATCAATAAATTGCTTCCTTGTGTTGTCATAATTTTTTTATTTTAAAAATTGACTTTATGACAAGAGTGTGCTATTCTTTTTATGAGAGGTGTATGAATATGATAAATGTATGTGATGTTGGAAAAAGAATAAAAGAACTTAGAATATCTTCAAATCTTACTCAAGATAAGATTGCTGAATATTTGTCTTTGAATCAAAGTATGATTGCCAAAATGGAAAAAGGTGAAAGGAATATCACGTCGGATGTTATTGAGAAACTATCTGCTCTATTTTGCTGTACGGTTGAATATCTTTTGTTTGGCGAACAAGCTGAACAACAGTGTGTAATATCGTTTAGAAAAAATAAAATAGTAGACCAAGATCTTAAAGTTTTAGCGAAAATCAATAAAATTGTATTGAATCAATTTGAGATAGATCAGCTATTGGAGACAAAATAAATGATTGATAAAATGGATTTAAGTAATAAAGCTTCAAATCTTAGAAAAAAGTTGGGAGCTGATGGTGAAGCGCCGATAGATATTTTTAAATTGGTACAAAAGATAGAAAATTTGACGCTGGTATTTTATGGACTCGGAAAGAATATTAGCGGAGTCTGTTATAAAGGAACTCAGTCCAGTCTCATTGTAATCAATTCAGACATGTCATTAGGAAGACAAAGATTTTCTTTAGCACATGAACTGTATCATCTTTATTATGATGAGGTGAAGAAGAGTTCAGTCAGTTTTATTTTGATTGGTGAAGGAGATGAAACTGAAAGAAAAGCGGATCAGTTTGCTTCTTATTTTTTAATTTCCCCATCTTCACTGTATAGGATGGTTGAGGAAATCAGAGAAAATGCCAATAGAACTCATCTTGAAGTAGAAGATATTATAAAATTAGGTCAGTTTTATGGTATCAGTCATAAAGCTATGTTATATAGATTGCGGAATGATGGATACCTTGACGCAGAAGAAATTAAAAATATGGATATTAGTGTTATAGAGACAGCTTCAAGATTAGGCTATGATACAAGTTTATATCGTCCTTTGTCAGAAAGTAAAAAGGAAATGGTATTAGGACACTATATTAAATCGACTGAACAACTTTTAGAAAATAACAGAATTTCTCAAGGGAAGTATGAGGAACTGCTACTAGATGCTTTCAGATATGATATTGTATATGGGCTAGATGAAGAGGGGGAGTTGTCGTTTGACTAGTCGTGTATTTATTGATACAGATTGTATTTCAGCATTTTTATGGGTTGGCACTGAATATCTTTTAGAAAAGCTCTATTCGGGTAAAATTGTTATTCCACAAGAGGTGTATGATGAAATCAATATACCTACAATTCCCCACTTAAAATCTAGGATAGACCAGTTAGTAGCTAAGGGTTCGGCTGAGATTGTGAGCATAGACATTGGAACTGAAGAATACGAATTATATAGAAATTTAACAAGAAATCATGATAGTAACAAGGTTATTGGTAAGGGAGAAGCGGCTTCTATTTCCTTAGCGAAAAAGCATAATGGGATATTAGGAAGTAATAACCTAAGAGATGTTAAACCATATGTAGAAGAATTTTCTTTAGAACATATGACAACAGGAGATATACTGGTTGAAGCGTTTAAAGCGCAATTTATTACTGAACAAGAGGGCAATCATATCTGGAATAATATGCTTAAAAAGAGAAGGAAAATTGGGGCGGCTTCTTTTTCAGACTATCTTCGTGGAAGTGTTCATCAAAATAGACAAAAATAAATTTGGATAAATCGAACTCACTATTCAGTAGGCATATGAGCAATTCGAAGAAGAAAAGTGTCAAATTGAGCCTATAAGAGTAGAAATGACCTACATAGGGGATGAGAGAAAAGTTGTCCTTGAAGTTTCCCTGAACTATCAGTCGCATGTCAAACGATATGTAGGGTAATGTGAGAAGGGATAGCGAGTAGTTTTTGGTTATTTTATCAAAAAACTTGTATTTTATCATACTGAATGATAAAATACAAGAAAAATAGTAGAATAAAGGAAAGCTTTTCTAAAATGTGTATCTCCCCACAGGATTCGTTCTTGTGGGATTTTTTTCGTTAAAGAAAGCGATAAATATTGACTTTTTTAAAGAAAGATGTCATAATTAAGTTGGAAAAAACGTAAAAGTATCACTTTTCTCGTTATCCCGACTCCCAAAACGTCGTTAAACCGCTCGGCAATCCATGGAGACATGGACACATAGTAGTAAGCACGCTATGTGGCTTGGCAGAGCTAAAAACTGTTCCCTTGCGATAAGCCTAATAAGCACAACATAGGGAGTTAGAGAAGCCGACTCTAATCATCCACTTTGGGCAGTAGTGAGAACTGCCCCGTGCTTTTTTTATTTTGAGAAAATATGGAGTTTGTCGTTGAAATTACTTGATTGTATTTTAGATTATCAAGAGAAATTCGATGGAAAAACATGTCAAGTATCAACGAATTATAAGCATTTAGAGACTTTCGAAGTAGATTTTTGCTTGACTGATTTACATCACTTATTTGGCTTGCACAAAATCACACGAGATTATGCTAGTCAAACAATACCTGCTATTCAAGCTGGTGTTTTTATTTTGGAAGAATATAAAAATAATCCCATGTACAACGATGTTATAGAAAGGATATCTTTGTATAGTTTTATCGGTGATATCTTCTATTCTAAGATAACAAGTTGTTGTATCCTAGCCAAAGATTTATCTAAAAACACTATGAAGTTGGACGTCATATTTTTTGAAGATAGAAACAAAAGATCCGCAATTTTAGGTTTACGAAGAGATAAAAGTGGAGTGTTTAAACCGGTTACTCTACATTTTACAAGCGCTAAGAAATATGCTAAAGTTCGTAAAACAGATGTGAAAGAAATTAAATGGTTATAAAAAACTTTTCGCAGGCTTCGACTTGCGTTTTTTTGTTTGATAAAATTAAAAAAATGTGCAAAAATAAGTAGAATTGAAAACAGGAAAAAACACCTCCTTTCGATTCGCCAAGCCTCTTCGCAAGGCAATGAGGGGGCGGAGAGACGCGCTCGTCAACAGAAGTATCTCATTGGAAATGTTGCTCACTTTTTTAGTGAGCTTTTTATTTAAGGAATAGGAATGAAAAGTAAGAAGTTAAAATTATACTCAATGAAAATCTCTTCAAACCACGTCAACGTCGCCTTACCGTACTCAAGTACAGCCTACGGCTAGCTTCCTAGTTTGCTCTTTGATTTTCATTGAGTATAAGGAGGAAATCATGTACCATATAAAAGAAGCTGCACAGCTTTCGGGTGTCTCTGTCAAGACCCTGCACCACTACGATAAGATAGGACTTTTGGTTCCTTTAAAGTCGGAAAACGGCTATCGAACCTACAGTCAGG
>NZ_VMKU01000037.1:0-45663 GCF_013276315.1 Streptococcus sp. 2741
CCTGCGGCTAGCTTCCTAGTTTGCTTTTTGATTTTCATTGAGTATGAATCTTACCATATCATCTATGTGATAAATCGGTAACTCGAATGACTTGGTCCACTTGCTCCCAAATCAGAGGATTGTGGGTCGCAATAATAATGGTCCGATTCGGATTTTTTAAAGATTCTAGGATAGAAAGTAATTCCTCAGAGTTTTTGGGGTCTAGTGAAGCAGTCGGTTCATCTGCGAGAATCAAAGGTGGATCCTTTAAAATTATCTTCGCTAATGCAACACGTTGTGCTTCTCCTCCTGATAATTCAAAGATAGGTTGCTTTAAATCCAAATAAGAGAGGTTTACACGGTTTAGAGCTTGTTTCATCAAAGAGATTTTCTCTTTTTCCTTCAACTTTTTACCAACTAAACCCAGATTGAGATTCTCTTTGACGGTTTGGCTTTCAATTAAGCCAAAATCTTGAAATAGGTATCCTAAGTAATCTCTAAAGAAAACAGAAGGCCTGATGTCCTTAAGAGAGGTGCCATCATAGATAATTTGCCCTTTGTCATACGGCTCTAATCGTCCAATCATATTCAAGAGTGTTGTCTTACCACAGCCACTTGTACCGATTAAGGCATAAATTTTCCCACCTTCAAAATGAAGATTGGTATCTGAAAATAGCTGACGGCTTCCAAATTTTTTAGATATATTCTTTAGTTCAATCATCCTATTTTCCTTTCATAATTGTCATAGAAACACGAGATTCTTTCTGCGCTTGACGGTAAAGCGTCAAAACTGCACTAGCTAGAAAGACGAATAAAGTGAGCAAGCCAATCACCAAGTCTCGACTGCTTAAAATAAAGAGACTAGCACCAAATACAAAACTGGCAAATTGACTAACCATATACTGAGCATGTGTTTCAAAAAATCGTAAACCTGAAATTCGTTTAATCAGAATATCTCGGCGGAATTGCTCGAAATATAGAAGATTGACAGAATAAAAGAGTAACAAGGAACTAGCTATTCCAACAATAGCTCCTAGGATTAAAGTTGCTGTTTCAGTTTGAACTTCATTATAACGAGTTAGATAAACACTTCTTCCTTCTTTAAGATAAGATACTTGCTCATAAATTCCAGCTTTCTTCAAGAGTTCTAGCCCACTCTCATATCCTTTGATAAAAAGTTGTTTTCCAGCATTGATAGACCAAACATATTTTGAAATGAAACTATCACCTGTAGATGTTGGAGTAAATACAACTAAAATCGAATCGGTTAAGTACTGAATGGATACTGGGCTTTCACCGTTATTATAAACAAATCGCTTTTCTCCAGTTGGAAGATAGCTAATAATCGCTCTCATTTCATACTCTAAAGGAGCACTTGCCTCCTCACTTGATTGCCCGTAATAGTTCAAACTTTCTTCAAAAGCTTTCTTAAGTTCTGCTTCCTGTGAACGAAGAGATTCTGGTAATAAGAGTCCAAATTCTCCTTTTTGAAGATGGACTAACTTCTGTTTGGTCTCAGCATCTACCACGACCTTTTCCTTGTCCAAATAACTTGGGCTGACATAGAGCGTATTAGCATCTGGACTATAGGTATCCAGTGTCTCTCGCTGTTCATTTTTTCCTTGAGGATTTGCAAAATGAATGAGATTATCTTTTACAAATAGAGCCTGTTCTTCTTCGATTGCTTCCTTGGCAAAGGCATACCACTTGCTCTGATTTTCTGTATCTTTTCCTCTATCACCTAAGCCAAAAGAAATTTGATAATAGTCTGCTCTGTCTTGCCATGCTTGTTTTGAAATTTCAAGTTCTTTCAATCGTTGGTAAGACGTCAAGCCTGTCTTAACAGCGTAGCCCACTGTAAAAACAGCAACCAACTGACACAATAGAGTTAAAATCATCAGGCGTTTAAGGGGTAATCTCCCCTTAATAACGGGAACTAATGCTTTGTAATTCAAACTCATTAGATAAAGGAGCATTAGTAAAATTGAAATCGCCAATAAAAACAACAGATAGAAACTAATCCCAAAACCATAGGTGGCTAACAAGATAGGATAAAACAAACCTTGACTAAAAAGAAGGACTCCCCCACCTAGGAAGGAAAGGAGGGCTGATAGAAGGAGCCACTTGATATCAGTCGATAAAGAATGCCCCATGATGGATAAGAGAGTCTGACCAGAAAAGAGTTTTATACCTGCAGCTCTCATTTCCTTAATCCGAGTGATAATCACTAAAGCAAAGAAAGATAAGCCAAATATTGCTAAACTAATTAAAATAAGGGGATTTAGTAATATTCGAAAAGCAAGAGAATAGGGCGGTATCTTTCGGTCAGCAATTGCTTTATAACCCAAATCTCCTAATTTATCGGCAAGCTTTTCTTTCGTCAAGGAGCCTGACAAAAGGAGATAACTATTTAGCGGATCACTACGTTCACGACTTTCTTGGCTAGCTTCTTGGAATTCTTTTGGTAAAGTTCCCTGACCATAAGTTGCATAAGTAAAGTTAGTCGTCCCATCCTTACTCGGCTCTACAATTCTTCTAGCTATTAAACTCTGTTCTGAGTTTGCAAAATTCTCCAATTCCTGTTCAAATACCTCACGCGTCGGTTCCTGAGTATCTTTTTTGACACGAAGTAAAGAAACGGAATCATAGCTTGCATATAAATATTGTGGCGCACGTAAGACAATAATCCAAGCAAGGAAGAAGCTGAGAAAAAAAGTTGATAATAATATGAATAGTTTCTTCATAGTAGACTCCTTGTAAACAAAATTCCCCTTGTAATTTCTTACAAGGGGAATTATCTAAGAAAACTAAATATTAGTCATAGTCATAGTAAAATGCTACTTGTTCCCCAAATTTAGTCCAAATCCAAGCCTCTGAAGTTTTCCCTGCAGGTGCTGATCCTTTATCTGAATGACTATCCCATTTACTTACAAGAGAAGAATAATGATATTTTTTACCATGATAGTAATTTGAAAAAGCCCAACCACCTCCTGAACCTTCTCCATACGTCCATACTCCTCCATCTGGATATTGTACAGCAGCTGATGCAGCTTCCAATAATGTAAAACTTGAAATAAGAGCTAGAGCAAGTAATCTATGTTTTTTCGTTTTCATTTTATTTTTCCTTTCAAAAAAGCACACCCTGAGCAACAATGCAACAAAATAAATCCTATTCTCTCTTTTTTGAAACCGATTTCTTATATAAGAAGAATAGCATTTTTATTATTTGTTGTCAAGGAAAAAATCGAATTTTTTAGATATTTTACTATATCACCTATATGAATAATGTTTTTATGTTACCTATATGAATAATATTATATAGTAGTTTTATTTCGAAATAATATGCAACCAGTACTAACCAAATATAAAATAGATGTCATTAACGAATTTTATTCCAGTTTTTCCCATTCATATTATCCAAGCAAAAGTGATGATGTTAACTAAAAAGCAATTCAAACTATTGTAAAATTCCTACCAAAAAAAGAGAGCCGAAACTCTCTTTTTTATCTTCTTTTACTTTTTTTGACTGGCATGAGTGTGATGTCTCTCACACTAAAGTAAGCTAGGATTAACATGGCTATTGCTAGGAACATTTCTGTTGGTAATTGAAAAATTTTCAGAAAAGATAGAGCCAACAAAACCAAAAGTGCCACTAAAATACATACCATAGCGACGATATTGACTGTCCCTTTAATACTTTCTGGTGTCGCAAATACATAGAGTAGGAGCAGTAAAATCCCTAGGACTAAATAGACCATCTTTCTCTCTTTCTAGCTCTTATTCAGCTGATTTTTTCTTCTTGTTAGCTTTCTCACGCTCTGCCTTGTTAAGGATTTGTTTACGCAAACGGATAGACTCAGGCGTTACTTCCATGTACTCATCGTCGTTCAAGAACTCAAGAGACTCTTCAAGTGTCAAGATACGAGGAGTCTTGATAACAGCTGTTTGGTCCTTAGTAGCTGAACGAACGTTGGTCATTTGCTTCGCCTTAGTGATGTTAACTGTCAAGTCGTTTTCACGAGAGTTTTCACCGATGATCATTCCTTCGTAAACTTCAGTACCTGGGTTGACAAAGATAGTACCGCGTTCTTCGATAGACATGATAGAGTAAGTTGTAGCCTTACCAGCATCGATAGAAACAAGGGCACCACGGTGACGACCACCAATTTCACCTGGAATCAATGGCAAGTATTGGTCAAAGGTATGGTTCATGATACCGTAACCACGAGTCATTGACAAGAACTCAGTTGAGTATCCAATCAAACCACGCGCTGGAACAAGGAAGACCAAACGAGTTTGACCATTACCAGTTGAAATCATATCCAACATTTCACCCTTACGTTCAGAAAGGCTTTGGATAACAGATCCTTGGTATTCTTCTGGAGTGTCGATTTGTACACGCTCAAATGGCTCACATTTAACACCGTCGATTTCTTTTACGATAACTTCTGGACGAGATACTTGAAGTTCATATCCCTCACGACGCATTGTTTCGATAAGGATTGACAAGTGCAATTCTCCACGTCCTGAAACAGTCCATTTATCTGGTGAATCAGTTGGGTCAACACGAAGGGAAACGTCTGTTTGCAATTCTGCCTGCAAGCGTTCTTCCACCTTACGAGAAGTTACCCATTTACCTTCTTTACCAGCAAATGGTGAGTTGTTGACCAAGAAAGTCATTTGAAGAGTTGGCTCATCGATGTGTAGAATTGGAAGAGCTTCAACTGCGTCTGTAGGAGTAATGGTTTCACCGACAAAGATGTCTTCCATACCTGAAACGGCAATCAAGTCACCTGCTTTTGCTTCTTGGATTTCACGACGTTCCAAACCAAAGAAACCGAAGAGTTTTGTAACACGGAAGTTTTTAGTTGTGCCGTCAAGTTTAGAAAGGGTAACTTGGTCCCCAACCTTAACTGTACCACGGAAGACACGACCGATACCGATACGTCCAACGAAGTCATTGTAGTCCAAAAGTGACACTTGGAACTGCAAAGGCTCATCTGAGTTATCTACTGGAGCTGGGATATGGTCGATAATCGTGTCAAAGATTGGTGCCATAGTCGCTTCTTGGTCAGCTGGATCATCTGACAATGAAGAAGTTCCGTTGATCGCTGAAGCATAGACCACTGGGAAGTCAAGCTGGTCGTCATCTGCACCAAGCTCGATGAACAGTTCCAAGACTTCGTCCACTACTTCTGCTGGACGAGCTGATGGTTTATCGATTTTATTGACAACCACGATTGGGACAAGGTCTTGTTCCAAAGCTTTTTTCAATACGAAACGAGTTTGTGGCATGGTTCCTTCGTAGGCATCTACGACCAAGACAACACCGTCAACCATTTTCATGATACGCTCAACTTCTCCACCGAAGTCCGCGTGTCCTGGTGTGTCCATGATGTTGATACGAGTTCCGTTGTAAGCAACAGCCGTATTTTTAGCAAGGATGGTAATTCCACGCTCTTTTTCGATATCGTTTGAGTCCATAGCACGCTCAGCCAATTCAGTACGTGCATCAAGCGTTTCTGATTGTTTCAATAATTCGTCAACGAGGGTTGTTTTACCGTGGTCAACGTGGGCGATAATCGCAATGTTACGGATATCTTCTCTTAATTTTGTCATGATTTCCTCTAATATTCAAAATTTATTTTCTAACTGAACGATTATACCATAATTTCAAGTAAATAACATAACTCAAGCAAGTGTAAATGTTTTCACTCCGCTTTTCTTTTCACGTCAAGCCTTTTCAAAGCAAGCGACTTATGATAAGATAGGCACAGTATGCGTTTAGATAATTTATTAGCCCAAGAAAAAGTTAGCCGAAAGGCCATGAAGCAAGCACTCCTCAGAGGGGAAATTCTAGTCGATGGTTGCCCAGCCCGCTCCCTAGCTCAAAATATCGATACAGGACTACAAGAACTCCTTTTTCAGGATCGAATCATTCAAGGCTATGAACACACCTATCTTATGCTTCATAAACCTGCTGGTGTCGTGACAGCCAACAAAGACAAGGAACTTCCGACCGTCATGGACCTGCTTCCATCTGACATCCAGTCTGACAAGCTCTATGCCGTTGGCCGACTGGACCGAGATACAACGGGACTCCTCCTCTTGACCGATAACGGTCCCTTGGGCTTTCAGCTCCTCCATCCCCAATATCATGTCGATAAGACTTATCAAGTTGAAGTCAATGGACTTCTAACACCTGACCATATCCAAGTCTTTCAAAAGGGAATTGTCTTTTTAGATGGTACTGTCTGTAAACCTGCAAGACTAGAAATTCTATCTGCAAGTCCTTCCCTCAGTCGAGCCTCCATCACCATTTCAGAAGGAAAATTTCATCAAATCAAGAAAATGTTTCTCTCGGTTGGTGTTAAGGTGACTAGCCTCAAGAGAATCCAATTTGGGGACTTTACATTGAACCCAGATTTAGCAGAAGGTAACTACCTCCCTTTGAACCAAAAAGAGTTACAAATCATTAAAAACTATTTAGAGATGAGTCGATAAAATAAAAAAAGCTTTAAAACTAAAGCTTTTTTGTTTTTTTGCTTATCTAAAAACTACTGCGATTGTTAGAATCCAGTTAAGAACAGAAACTACAAGTCCTACGATGTTGAGAATTTTTTCTGTTTTATAGTCCAGTCCAGATTCTTTTTGGTATGAAAAAGCCAAAACCAATCCTATGATCCCCAAAATCAGACTCACTATTGGAGAAAGCAAACCAAGGACGATAGATAAGATACCTAAAATAAGTGAAGGTTTTTTCTTTTCTTGTGAATTCATATTATAAAATCTCCTTAAAATTAATATAAATGATGATACCATAAAATGCTAGCTTTATCTATCATTCGACAGATTTTTACAGAATGTTAGCTAGTCTTCACTTTCCCTTTCCAAGAATCCAAACCATAAGAAAGGATATAAATCTCAGAAAAACCTTGTTTTTTCAAGTAAAGGGCTGCATTTGTAACTCGTTGCGCACGTTGGTTTTCGTAGAGAAGGACAGGTTTATCCTTACGAAGGGCTGCAAGACTCGTCTTCAACTGACTTGAAGGAATATTGCGGGCACCAAGGATATGTTTTCTGTGGAATTCTGCTGGGTCGCGCAAATCAATCAATTGACCCGTACGAATCAAGGCTTCAAACTCCTCATTGTCTACAATTTTAGCCGCACGGCGAATACGAAGATAGTTAAAACCCATCCATGCCAACATTGCTAGTATAAGTGCCCACAAAATCCAAGTAACCATTAGTTCTTTTCTCCATTTTTCTCAATATAATCCAATTCTACCTTGTGCTCTCTGCGAAGAACCGCTTCTGCTTCTAGATAGTCTAATTTGTCCATCAACCCTGCATCGTAAATTCGAGAGAGCTCCAACTTCATCAGTTCAATATCATATAAGCGTTTTCCCATATAAACAATAATGCCAAATCGTTTGAGGAATTGTTGCACATCATAGAATGTTTTCATAAGACTCATTCTAGCAAAATTTTGTCTTTTTTTCAAGAAGAGACTCACACAATACTCCTGATTTTCCTATCTTCTTTGGCGATTCTGACACAAGTGTGGTACAATAAAAACATGAGAATTCAACAATTACACTATATTATCAAAATCGTCGAAACTGGCTCCATGAATGAGGCAGCCAAGCAACTCTTTATCACCCAACCGAGTCTTTCCAATGCTGTGAGAGACTTGGAAAATGAAATGGGGATTGAGATTTTTATCCGAAATCCCAAGGGTATCACCTTGACCCGTGATGGGATGGAGTTCCTCTCTTATGCCCGTCAGGTTGTCGAGCAGACCCAGCTTCTGGAAGAACGCTATAAAAATCCTGTTGCCCACCGCGAACTCTTTAGCGTTTCCTCCCAGCACTATGCCTTTGTGGTCAACGCTTTCGTCTCTCTACTCAAGAAAAGTGATATGGAAAAATACGAGCTTTTTCTTCGTGAAACGCGGACTTGGGAGATTATCGATGACGTCAAGAACTTCCGTAGTGAGGTCGGTGTCCTCTTCTTAAACAGCTACAACCGTGATGTTTTAACCAAAATGCTGGATGACAACCACCTGCTGGCTCACCATCTCTTCACAGCCCAGCCCCATATCTTTGTCAGCAAGACCAATCCTCTGGCAAAGAAAGACAAGGTCAAACTATCTGATTTGGAAAACTTCCCTTATCTCAGCTATGACCAAGGGACACACAATTCCTTCTACTTCTCTGAAGAGATTCTATCTCAAGAGCACCACAAGAAATCCATTGTGGTTAGTGACCGTGCCACCCTCTTTAATCTCTTGATTGGTTTGGACGGTTATACCATTGCGACAGGGATTTTGAACAGCAACCTCAACGGAGACAATATCGTTTCTATCCCACTGGATATTGATGATCCAATTGAGCTGGTCTATATCCAGCATGAAAAAACCAGCCTATCTAAGATGGGCGAACGCTTTATCGACTATCTACTAGAAGAAGTCCAGTTTGATAGTTGAGAAATGATAAGAACCAATATGTAGGTTAGCAACAACCTGCACATTGGTTCTTTTTTATTTATAATTAAAAGTTTCCCCTGCCAACTTATCAGCTAGCTTGGGAAAAAGGGTATAAAACTTATAGGCTAGGTTCAACAAAACTGGGAGATTGAGTTCCCGTTTATTTTTTCCTATAGTCTTGACAATCTTTTTAGCCACTGCATCTGGTTCTAAAAGGAAGCGGTCAACCGATTTGAGATAGGTGCCATCTGGGTCGGCTTGGTCGAAAAATCCTGTACGGATTGGTCCTGGATTAACCGTCGTTACATAAACACCGTAGGACATGAGTTCGAGGCGCAGAGCATTTGAAAAACCAATGGCCGCAAACTTGGTAGCTGAGTAGAGACTGGACTTGCCAGTAGCGATTAAACCTGCCATGCTGATAATATTGATGATATGACCTTTTCGACTGTCTTTCATACGAGCCGCAAGGTGTCGAGACAGGTTCATCAGGGCAAAAGTATTGACCTCAAACATCTGGTGAATATCTTGGTCAGAAATCTGGTCAAATTCCTCAAAAATCCCGTAACCAGCGTTGTTTATCAAAACATCAATCTCGCCATAGCGGAGATAGAGGTCAGTTACCAGAGTTTCTAAGGCTGAATCATCGGTAATATCGATTTCAATCAATTCTGCATGGGGATGGTTTCCGTAGAGTTGGGCTAATTTTTCCTTATTTCTACCAAGCAAGATGAGCTGGTCTTCTGGTAAAAGTTTGACCATTTCTTGAGCTAGACCACCACTAGCGCCAGTAATGAGAATAGTACGCATACTTATCCTTTCTCAATCTTTTAGATTTCCACTTCTTCCAAGTCTTTGACCACATGGACATTTTCAAAAATGCTAGCAGCATCTTTCTTGAGCTTGCTGATATCTTTTGAGAGGAAACGGGCACTGATATGGTTGAGCAAGAGGCGTTTGGCACCTGCTTCTACTGCTACTTGTGCAGCTTGCATGTTAGTAGAGTGGCCATGGTTACGAGCAATTTTTTCATCACCCTTGCCATAAGTCGATTCATGGACAAGGACATCGGCATTGACAGCTAGACGCACACTAGCATTGGTTTTGCGGGTGTCACCAAGAATGGTAATAATCTTACCTGGACGGGGAGCTGAGATATAGTCAGCTGCCTTGATTTCAGTCCCATCTTCGAGAACTACATCCTGGCCGTTTTTGATTTTCCCAAAAAGTGGGCCAAATGGGACACCTGCCGCCTTGAGTTTTTCAGCATCCAGCGTTCCTTCTAGATCCTTTTGGATAACACGATAACCAACACAGAAAATAGTGTGGTCCAGCTCTTCTGCATACACCGTAAATTTATCGGTCTCAAGGATTTTTCCTAAAGAATCTTGGTCAAACTCATGAAAATGAATACGATAAGGCAGACGCGAACCTGACACACGAAGGCTGGTTAAGACAAATGACTTGATGCCTTGAGGTCCATAGATTTCCAAATCTGTCTGCTCTTCATTGGCCTGAAAAGCACGGCTAGAAAGGAAACCTGGCAAGCCAAAAATGTGGTCTCCATGCAAGTGAGTGATAAAGATTTTGCTGACCTTACGTGGTCGAATCGTGGTTTCAAGAATACGATTTTGCGTACCTTCTCCACAGTCAAAGAGCCAGACTTCGTTAATCTCGTCCAAGAGTTTCAGGGCGAGACTGGAGACGTTGCGGGCTTTAGAGGGCTGACCAGCCCCCGTTCCTAAAAATTGAATATCCATTCGATACTTTCTAATTAATCAATATATAACATGGCTGTGCGGTTTTCCGATCGAAAATAGCGCTTGCCAGAAAAAGCAGAAACTTCTTGCAGTAAATCATCTTGGCTGTAGCCTTTGAGACGCTTGCGACCATCAGCCAAGCTTTCCAAATCAGTCAAAGCTGTAAGACTCTCCATGCTAACAACTTCCTCGTCCCCGACAGCTTTCAGATAAATTTTACCTGACTCTTCAAATACTAGTTGATGTGGGAAAATTTGCGCAATTTCAAAGAGCAAGTCATCTGAAATAACCTCTTTATTTTCAGAGAAAATCCGACCCAGACCCTCACTCTCATAACAAAAACCAAAGGATTTACCAGACAGATTAAGCCGAATAAAAGGCTTATTTTCTAGAGTGAAACTAGGTTCAGCATTGTAGAGATTCAGTTCCTGACTGAGTTCTGCAAAATAAGCCGTCGCAGCTTGGGGACTCTTTTTCTGGTAGAGTTCTGCAAAGTAAGCATTGACTACACTTGGAGGAGGTGTGATAAGAGCCAACTGCTCCTGCTCTGTCTTTCCAGCTAGAAGCTGATCCAGATAGACCTTGTCCAGACTTGTATAGCCCCCATATTTTAGAGCCAACGTTTTAATATCAGTCATAAAATTCTTCTAACCTCCATTTGTTTTTCTCAGAAATGTAGCCTCTAATGACTTCGCAGTCCTCCTGATAGTCACGCTCTTCCAAAATCGCAACACTTTCTAAATCATGAATCTTGTAGGACTTTAAAAAAGGCACGCGCAGGGTAAAAGATTCAAAAATATCCTTGATTTTCTCTAGCAGTAAAGCCTGCAAGTTCTCACGACTATCCTCAGACTTGGCAGAAATGAGGGCATAAGGTGTTTGGGTAGGTGTAAAGTCCTCCACCAAATCCGCTTTATTATAAAGGGGCAGGCGAGGAATATCCTCCATGTCCAGGTCTTTCATGATGGAAAGAACTGTTTTTTCATGTTCCTCATGGTAAGGATTGCTGGCATCGATAACATGAACAAGAAGGTCCACATGCTTGCTTTCTTCCAAGGTCGACTTGAAACTGGACACCAACTCTGTCGGCAAATCTTGGATAAAGCCAACGGTATCAGTTAAAGTCACCTGTAGATTACCTCCTAGATGGATACTCTTAGTCGTCGCGTCCAGAGTCGCAAATAGCTCGTCAGCCTCATACTGGGTCTTACTGGTCAAGGTGTTCATGATAGTTGACTTCCCAGCATTGGTATAACCAATCAACCCAATCTTAAAGGTACTCGACTCCAAACGTTTTTCTCTGACAGTCGCCCGATTTTTCTCAACCACCTTGAGCTGGCGCTCGATGTCTGTGATTTGGTTGCGAACGCTACGACGGTTCAGCTCCAGCTGGCTTTCACCAGGTCCACGGGAACCAATTCCCCCTGCCTGACGGCTGAGCATAATTCCCTGACCAACCAAGCGGGGCAAGAGATATTTTAGCTGGGCTAGGTGAACTTGGAGCCTGCCTTCGTGGCTTCGAGCCCGCATGGCAAAGATATCCAAAATCAACTGCATACGGTCAATGACCTTAACACCCAGAACTTCCTCTAGATTGACATTTTGCCTTGGTGTCAAACGGTTGTTGACAATGACAGTGGTAATTTCTTCGGCATCCACCATGAGGGCAATCTCTTCTAACTTACCAGAGCCAACGAAAGTCTTGGAGTCATACTTTTCACGTTTTTGCCTGTAACTATCGACTACGACAGCACCAGCTGTCTTGGCTAGACTGGCCAATTCTTCCATGGAGAGGTCAAAATTATCCATACCCTGCAATTCCACACCAATGAGCAGGACTCGCTCCTCTTTTTTCTCCGTATCAATCATCTAAAAACTCCTCTATCTGGCTTAAAATGCGGTCTTGCACACCAGCTTCTCCAATCTGATAAAAGGTGACCTGCATGCGATTACGGAACCAGGTCAACTGACGCTTGGCAAAACGACGAGTAGCCTGTTTGAGACTCTCACTAGCTTCCTCCAAGGTCTGCTCTCCACGGAAGTAAGGAAAAAGTTCCTTATAGCCAATTCCTTTAGCAGCCTGTACATTAGGGGAATGGTCAAAGAGCCACTTAGCCTCATCCAAAAGCCCAGCCTCAAACATCAAATCCACGCGGCGATTGATACGTTCATATAATTGACTGCGCTCATCATCCAAGCAGATAATCAATGGTTCATACAAGGTCTCTTGATTTTCCAATTCCTGACCAAAATGGGCAATTTCCAAGGCACGCATCGCACGACGACGATTAAACTGAGGAATTTTAAGGTCTGCTTGCTCCACCAGATGAGCTAATTCCTCATCTGTATAAGGCTCCAAGCTAGCCCGATAGGCCAAAATCTCCTCATGGGGAGTCTCCCCACCTAGGTGGTAACCTTCTAGCAAGCTCTGGATATAAAGTCCAGTCCCACCAGCGATAATGGCCAGCTTGCTACGGCTGTGAATATCCTCAATAGCCATCTTAGCTTCTGAAACAAAATCAAAAGCCGAGTAAGACTCGGTTACCTCTCTAACATCGATTAAATGATGAGGAACAGTTTCCTGCTCTTCTGGACTAGCCTTAGCCGTCCCAATATCAAGTCCTCGATAGACTTGCTGACTATCACCGCTAACCACTTCGCCATTAAAACGCTTGGCCACTTCAATGGCAAGGGCTGTTTTTCCAACAGCAGTCGGTCCAACAATCACAATTATTTTTGTTTTCATCTTTTTTCCTTGAAAAATTCCCATTTTTTCGTTACTATTATTATAACACAAAAAGGTCAGTCAGAAAAATGTGACCTCTTGAGGGGGCTGGCTGATTAAGAAGATAAAGGAGGAAGACTCATGGCTAAAGGATTCGCTAAAGGTCTTGTAACAGGTGTCGCAGGAACTGTTGCTGCCGTTGCAGGTGCAGTATACGCATTTAAAAAGAAAGTAATCGAACCAGAAGAGCAAAAAGCAGCTTTCATCGAAGAAAACCGTAAAAAAGCAGCTCGCCGTCGCGTGTCACGTTAAGAAACAAAAGAAGTTGGGATTCATTGTCTCAACTTCTTTTTCTATTCTTTTATACTCAATGAAAATCAAAGAGCAAACTAGGAAGCTANNAACATGGTTTTGAGGTTGTTGATGAAGCGACGCTGACGTAGTTTGAAGAGATTTTCGAAGAGTATTAAATGGCTAGGTCAAACTTCAACTGCGGCTTAACAGGGTCATAATCCACCAACTCAAAATCTTCTGCTTTGATATCAAAGAAATTAGTCCCATCAGGAACATTTAAAACCAAGCGAGGTTGGCAGTCAGACGGCTCACGACGAAGCAATTCCTGAGCTTGTTCAAATTGATTGTCATAGATATGAAGGTTGTTGATAAAGTAGAAGAACTTCCCAACCTTCCAGCCAAAATGCTTGGCAATCATCATCTGCAAAGCCACATACTGCATAGCATTGATGTGGTGGGCCACCAGCATATCATTGGAGCGTTGCGTCAAGGTCGCATCCAGATAGATTTCCCCATCTACACGGCGGACATCAAACATGGTCTGAAAGGCGCACGGAAGAAGGCCGTCTGTTTCCTCAAAAGCTTGGTAATCCCAAAGGGAGATGATGTTTCGGCGGTTCCAAGGGTTGGCTTCCAACTGCTTGAGAAGCTTATTGATGATGTCGTGTTTCTTAACAACAGCACCATAGCGCTCACCAATGGTTCCTGTATTCCCCACTTCCCAGTCATTCCAGTAGTGAACATTGTACTTATCATTTAGTACCTCTAAGCTATTAGATTGGTCTTGGTAAATCCAGAGCACTTCCTTGATGGCGGATTTGATGGCGATAGGGCGTAAAGTTATAACAGGGAATTCCCCCTTGGCCAAGTCATACTCTGCAAAGGCACCCGTTACATACTTGGAGTTGGCAACTGTCCCATCCTTGTACTTGGGACGAGCCTGCTCAGAAAAGACACCGTCTTTGAGGATTCGTTCAATATTCTCTTTAAAAATCGTATCTGCTTTTGTCATTTACTCTCACCTCATTTATTGTCCTAACTAGTATAGCATAAAAAAAGAAAGGAGGAAAATCACTCGCTTCTAGAAAGCTATTTTCTCCTTTTTTATCTTATTGTAAAACAAGTGATGCTGCTCCAATAACTCCAGCGTCATTTCCTAGAGTTGCAAGAGCTAATTTAGTGGATGTGCGTACTTGTGGGAAACTATTTTCATCGTAAACTTTTTGAACACCTTGTAGAAGGAATTCTCCTGCAGCTGATACACCACCACCAATGACGATTGTTGATGGGTTCAAAATTGAACCGATGTTAGCACAAGCGATTCCCAAGTAACGTGAGAAGTTACGGTAAACAGTCAAAGCAAGGTCGTCTCCTTCTTTTGCAAGGTCAAAGACTGTCTTAGCAGTTACTTCTTCTCCGTTATCAATCAATCGTTTCAAGGCTGCATCGCCTTCATATTCATCTGCATAACGACGAGTCAAGTTGACAATCCCTGTTGCTGAAGCAACTGTCTCAAGACAGCCTTTCTTACCGCAAGTACATGCGATTGGTTGGTCAAAGTCAACAGTAATGTGGCCCAGCTCACCTGCTGCACCAGCAACACCGTGAAGCAATTTGCCTTCAGCGACGATACCGCCACCAACACCAGTACCAAGTGTCATAAAGACAACATCTGGTTGGTTATCACCAGCACCCATCCAGCGCTCACCAAGAGCTGCCACGTTGGCATCATTATCGATGAAGAATGGAATACCCAAGGCTTTTTCAATTTTCTCTTTAATTGGTTGAAGGGTTTTCCAGTTCAAGTTGTAGGCACCGATAACAGTCCCTTTTTCACGGTCAACCACACCTGGTGATCCCATTCCAATGCCTTGGAAGTCCGCTGCTGCCAATCCAAGCAAGTCCAAACGGTGTTGAATAGACTCAATCATATCATCAACGATATGACTTCCCTCATCCAAAATGTTGGTCTTGATTGACCATTTTCCTTGGATTTCTCCTGCTGTTGTTAAGATTGCAAATTTGATAGAAGTTCCACCAAGGTCAATCCCAATAATCTTTTGACTCATCATACTCTCCTTTTTCATTGTCTAGTAATTGAAAATGCTTACAGTACTAGTATAACAAATTTCAGTCATTTATGCAAAGGTTTGCATTTAGCTAATATAGATTTTTAATCCAGATAATCTCCACCATCAAATCCATAATATTCCTCCAGTGTCAAACCACTTGCAGCAATCTCTTTTGCTTCTTTTCCAATGTAACGTAAATGCCATTCCTCATGCATATAGCCTGTGACACTCTCTTTTCCACGGGGATAGCGAACAACAAAACCATAGTCTGGTGCATAATCCAATAACCATTGAGCCGCACCAGCATCTTCAACTAATTGACCATCTGTGCCAATCACATCAAAAGCAAGTCCTGTCTGATGTTCGCTATATCCAGGACGGGCGGAATAACGATCCGCAGCAGCCTGGCCCTCTTGGTTCACATAACTTTGATATAATTGTGCTTGAGTTGCATAACTTCTAAAGCCACTATAATTATCGCTAATAGCGTATCCTTCCTTCTGCATCTGTGCAATCAGTTTTAAAAAGGCTGCTTTTGCAGTAGCATTTTCACCTGGATAGTAATCTTTAGACATAGGATAATGTTTATTGGCAACTATGATTTCATCATACTTTCCTTGAAGGCTATAATAGGACCCTTTATTGCTTACTTTTGAATTAGCTTTCCACAAACCAGTCGCACCAACATAATAACGTCCACCATCAACCCATTCATTGACAGCCATTTTACCATCTGATTTTAGATAATAATTCCCTTGCCATGTATTATAAGCATAAGATCCATCTGATGTCAAATAATACCAAGTTTGGTAAGAAGAGTCATAAACCCATTCACCTTTAGCCATTTTACCATCTGATTTCAAATAATAGTTTCCTTGCCATGTATTATAAGCATAAGATCCATCTGATGTCAAATAATACCAAGCTTGATAAGAAGAGTCATAAACCCATTCACTTTTGGCCATCTTACCATCTGATTTCAAATAGTAATTTCCTTGCCATATACTATAAGCATAAGAACCATCTGATTTCAAATAATACCAAGCTTGATAAGAAGAGTCATAAATCCATTCACTCTGTGCCATTTTCCCGTCTGATTTCAGGTAATAGCTTCCCTGCCAAGCATTTTTCACTGGATTTCCATTTCCATCAAAGTAGTACCAAGCACCGTCCTGCTTAACCCAACCACTTGTTGTTGATGAACTTGTATCAGTTTGAGTTGTAGTCTCTTGTTTTGCTTTAAAAGCACCCTTAGGGGCATTTTTTAATTCGCAAGCCACACCGTCATGATCACGGTATAACTTGGCAGAATAACCGGGCTCTCCCTCATGAATATCCGCGTATCCATTCGCCCAAGCTTCCTTACAACTCGAAAAATGAATGTTTTCCTCTGCTAACACAGATTGTGAGAACAAGGCTAAAATTGGCAACGTCACCAGACTCATTTTTAAAAATAGACGTTTGTTCATTTGTTTCTCCTCTAACGATGTTATCGATTTCAATATTATTTTATCAAACTTATTTCAGCAATTCAAGGAAACTTCTGGTCTTTTCTACAAACTCCTTTGGTTTTTCCTTATTCAAGACATGAGGGCCGTCTGGGATAATCTGAAATTGGGATTCTGATATTAGTTTATGAAGACTTCTCATAGAACTAAGATTCGGTTTATCTTTGCTGCCACAAATTAGTAAGGTTGGATAGGGGCAATTCCCTGCTATATCCGTTAAGTCAAGTGTCTTCAATTCTTTGGAAATACCTATTATAAAAGTCTTGTCTGCTCCCTGTTTTTCAAATACTCTTTTGGGAAGTAGTTTAAAAATCAGCAACTGAAGATAAAATAGGATATTCCCTGCTAATTTAAGCGGGCATCCTGACAGAATCAAAGCTCGAAGATTTGGTGAATCGTAACTGGAAAGTTCTAGTGTCAGGGCAGCACCTAAGGACAATCCAATCAAAACAAAAGGTTCTGTCTCTTGAGCTAGGTGCTGATAAACTCGCTCTTTAGCTTGTTGATAGTTACTAACTCCAGAAGGAAATAACTCGATAGCCTCAGAAGGATAATCTGTCAGTAGATTCCGAACTTCTTTCCAAGACTCTGCTGACTGCCCTAACCCGTGCAAAAATATCAGTTTCATCTAATTCTCCTCTAGGTTTAATTCATACAAGCCTCTCACTACATTACAGCCATATATAGCCTCAGCTTGGGCTAAGTCTTTTAAAGTCAAGACTTTCTCTTCTACCTGTCCTGTTTCTAGTAAATACTGACGGTAAATTCCTGGCAAGATTCCAAGCCGGATAGGCGGTGTGTAGAGTTTTCCAGTGATTTTCAAAACCAGATTTCCGATAGAGGTTTCAAGCAGTTCTCCTGACTTATTGTGGTAAATGATCTCTTGTTCTCCTAGGTTCAAATGCGGTCTATGAGTGGTTTTAAAGTAGGTAAAGGATAGTTGCAAATTGGCTTCTTGCAGACAAAGTTTAGCCTGGCAGAACTGTGGACTAAGGGGTGTTAATACTTGACGATTGACTTCTATCTCTCCAGATTTGCTAAGGCTGATTCGCAAGCGGTAATCTTGATTAGCATCACAAGTCTGACACTCTCCTTCAATCTTTTGTCTCAAAATTTCTGGGTCAAAAGGAAAGGCAAAATATCGACTAGCTTTTATCAGTCTTTCCAGATGTTGTTCTTCAAACAGCAGTTGTTTTTGGCTGATTTTCCCAGTCGTAATCAGCTGAAAACGAGCTTGTTTACGATAGAGAACAGCCGCCTTTTGATGAACCTCGCGGTATTCAGATTCCCAAGTGCTATCCCATGTAATGCCTCCGCCAACTCCATAGATGGCTTGACCTTTGTGAAGTTGAATGGTACGAATGGCCACATTAAAAATCCGTCGTCCATTTGGAAGCAAGAGACCAATCGTTCCACAGTAGACTCCACGCGGTTGAGGCTCCAAGTCCTTGATAATCTCCATTGTCGCAATTTTCGGTGCACCCGTTATGGAACCACAAGGAAAGAGTGAGCGGAAGATTTCAACAAGGTCCACATCCTCTCGCAACTGACTCTTGATGGTCGAAGTCATCTGCCAAACAGTTGAATACTGCTCTACCTGACACAGACGCTCCACGTGCTCGCTCCCAACTTCAGAAATACGGTTCATATCATTGCGCAAGAGGTCCACAATCATCATATTTTCAGAGCGATTTTTGGGATCCTGTTCCAACCAACTGGCCTGTTCAAGATCTTCTTGGTCAGTTACCCCACGCTGAGTCGTCCCCTTCATTGGTCGTGTTGTCAACTCGCGATCATTTTGCTCAAAAAAGAGCTCTGGGCTCATGGAAATCACTGCCATCTCGTCATGTTCCACATAGGCATTGTAGCCCGCCTCCTGCTCTACCACCATACGATTGTAGATGGCAAAAGGATTGGCATTTAACTTTTGCTTAAGTTGGACGGTGTAGTTGACCTGATAGGTATCTCCCTGCCGTAAATGATGGTGAATTTGGGCAATGGCCTTTTCATAGTCTGCTGCAGACGTTACTTCCTGCCAATTTGAGGGCAAATCAATATCCTCATAAGTCAGAGGAATAGGGGAAGTTTCTACGCTATCATGAACAGTAAAATAAAGCAGGTACTCTCCCAGTAGGGGATCCTTGTGAACTGCTAATTTTTCCTCAAAAGCAGGTGCAGCCTCGTAGCTGACATAGCCCACCACATAATAACCTTGCTCTTGGTAGCTTTCCACTTGTGCCAGCAAATCTGCCACTTCTTCTACATTTCTCGTTTTCAACTCTCTAATAGGCTTGGTAAAGGTATATCTCTCTCCTAAAGTCCTAAAATCAATCACTGTTTTTCTATGCATACCTTAAGTATAGCATAAAAAGGCAGATACAGACAAAAGCTGATCTACCTTTTTATTGTTTTCTTACTATTGATTATGCTTTAGTGAATAAATCACCAGCAAATCCATCTGATTTCTGCAAGAGTTGTTTGTAAACTTTCCATTTAAGATCCACAGTATTCTTGAAATCATTACCTTGAAGGTCTTTTTCGACCGCGGCATCAAATAAGGTCTGAAGTTGTGCGTAAGTTGAAATCTTTTGACCATCGATTTCAATTTCAACAAAACCTCTTTGGGCTTTTTCGTGTACTTCATGATACCATGCTTTCTTCCATGCTTCTAAGCTTTGGAATTTGCCGTTAGAAACTTTATTAATAATAAAGTCATCACCAAGACCTACATTACCTGCTGCTTTAGATTCTTGTTTGTATTTGTTTGATGCATAACCTAAGAATCCGTCTAAATAACCGAAGTAACCCCACATACGGAAGGTATTATGTTTGAATGAGATTGAACCAACCGCACTCTTACTTGTATTACCACCATAAATACCTGTCATCATATTTACTACAGTATAAGCAGAATCAAATCCTTCAGTACGGTAATGACCATTTCCTGGTAATCCATGTTTCGTTGCAAAGTTTCCATCAACCAGTTGATCAATACTTGTCAGCTTCGTATTCTTTTCGTCATCATTCAAATCACGAACTAAATCCCATTGATGTGGTTCACCAACTAAGCCATTGCGATCCGCTTTTTCACGATATTTCTTATCAATCTTCTTGAACCACTTATCATTTGTTCCAGTATTTTTCTTGATGACAGACTCAGCTTCTAAGTAATCAAGCATCATCATGGATTCATTGTAATTCTTCATGTAGTGATCGATTTTCTCACGACTATTTAACACATTCGGATTATAGTTGTAAATTTGATTTCCATCATTTTTACGTTCGTAAGCCATGTTTAATCCTAAGGCACCATATTCTCCATTTGGATTTGAAACTGATGGTGATTGTAACATACCTTGAGCAAAGGCTTCAACGTCTGTTCCTTCACGGTGACGCCATGTTCCTAAGTAGGTCATACGGTCATTAATGTGTGTCGTTTCATGAGTGAATGCAGAAGTACCGAAATCACTGATCATACTAGATATGATATAATACACAGCTTCTGAGTTTTGTGGATTAGTAAAGATATAAGCATATGCACCCGTACCATTATATCCATGCCATTTACCTGTAGGTCCATAGAACTCACGAACCGGAGCATAGTCACCATTCTTATTATGCCCCATTCTATCAGCCCATCCATGGCCTGGAACTTCTTGGTTATCCCAAATTGCAGACGGAACCATATTTTCAGATTTTAACAATCTATCACGTACATTATCAGCTGCAAGTCTTGACCAGAAGTCTAAGTAATTAATTTGCTCTTGAGCACGTAAATCGATTTCTTTCTTAAACGCTTCACGTTCAACTTCTGTATTCTTACCATATTTCTCAAACGCACTAAACGCTAATGTATTATAGGTTGAAATCAAGAACATATGAGCTTTCTTCGTAGTGAGAAGTGGTAAAATGTATTTACCATGTTCACCATTGTTCAAGTTTTCATAAAGGCGATATTTCTTGTTGGCAAACGCAGGGTTTGAGGATTGTTTTTCAACAATATAGTTGGTATGCGATACAGCTTTTTTATACCAAGTATTGATGTCAGTTTCTTCTGTGAATAAACGCATATTATAGTTTAAGAAACCGTTTAACTCACCGATACCAATCGTTCCACCAATTACTTCACGATAAGCTTCTAACGTTCTGTTACCTTTAATATTATTTTCTTTAGAACCAATCTTAATCAAGAAGTCTAACACATTAACATTTTTACCATAAAAGTCAGGTTTGAATAGCATTAATTCTTTAATATTAAAGTCATCGAATTTAACACCGTAGTAACGATTTAGGTAAGCTAATCCAAGAAGAACAGCAGCCTTATTGTCATCAATCTTCTTGATCAAGGCGCGTTTAGCAGATTCATCTGTGTTTAATTGATGATCTTCATTTTCAAGCAACTGTTTCACAAATTTCGCCAGATTATCCTTGACTTCTTTGAAGGTTTCTTCGAGGTAAAGGTTCTTAATCGCATTTACTTTGTTAGGACCGGTTCTATTTAGGTGTGTGTAGATAGGATCTGATTGTAGCTCAACTGGGCTTAATTTTTCAACGATAGCATTGATAAGATCACTACGGTCTTTGTCAACGATATTAGGCGTATAGACAACTTCTCCGAGTTCAGCAATGCTGTACTCTTTCACTTGTTTGACATTAGATTCTTTCAGCGAAACAGTAAAGATGTCTTTGGTCTTATCAGCATAGTGCACCAAAATGTGGTCAGCATCAGCCAATTCTGTTACAAAGGCATTGCCCTTCATAGCAGTAACTGATAGGACTTCCTTGGTCATAAGATGACTATCAGCAGCTAATTTATTTCCTTGGTTTACAATCCATTCTTTATTGTAGAACGGTTGAAGTTTTTCGATATTACGGTAGGCAAGTTCACGAGATGCATCATAATCTTGAATATCTTTGTAAGTGTCAGATTTTGGCTTAACATTATTTAATGTATCTGAAATAAGAGGATTGATAACATAATCATTAGCTGTAATTCCTAATGTTGCAATTTTCTGGTCAGCTTCTTCTTGAGAAACTTCTTTAATTCTGTTAGAAACAGAGAATTTAAATGAACGGTTACCTGTACTTACATCTTTTACGATAAAGTTACGTTCTAAAGCGTTATTTGAGAAGTATCCACCATCTGCGTCAATATCTTTAGATCCATAGAACACTTCACCATTTTCAACTTTCATCATAGACACAGAGTCTGCAACTTTACCCCATGCCCAGTTCTTACTAAGGAAACCACCTACTTCAACAGGTGTATTTACCTTAATAGTTCCTTTAGTAACAGCATTACGAACAGAACCATATTTACCAATTCCGTTAGGATCCCCACTGTTATTTGATCTAGCAACAAATCCACCGATACGAGCTTTATTAGCAACTATATCAGCTTCTACATATCCTTTATCAACATTACCTTTCCAAAGCTCTCCGGCAATACCACCGAAATCCCAACCTCTGTTACCAACACCCGTAAGATTACCGATGAATGCAACATTTGTTAATTGAGCTCCCGTATCTCCTTTATTAATAATACCAGCAATTCCATCTCTACCGAGAATACTGCCTGTTACTTTAATATTCTCAACAGTAGCATTTTTAACAGTTCTGGCAAGTGCAGAAATATTGTCAATCCAAGGCATGTTGATATCAACATTAGCTAAATTAACATCTTTAACAGAACCACCTTCAATACCACCAAATAATTGACGAGACATATTGTGAATTGAATAACGTTGTCCGTCAACACTTGATAACTTACCTTTAAATATACCAGGAACATACTCTTTATTTGGAGTTGGTACATTAGCTGCATTTAGATCTGCACCAAGTTTGAACTCACCGCTAGGGTTAGCTTTCATATCTTTTACAAGCTCGTTGAAGTTGTAGTAAACATTACCTTCTTTTGCTTTTTGTTTTTCAAAGTAATGAACATACTCTTCGCTAAGTGTATTATCAGCATTACGTTGAACTAAGTCTGGTGCTTTGGCAGTAACTTTATATAAAGTTTTTCCGTCTTTTTCTACTTCTTCAATCTTGTCAACAGCAAGTCTTGTAACTTTGTTGTCATGAGTTGTAACTCGTAGGTAAAGTGAAGCAACATTCGTTGGGTTTTCTGAAAGTAAACTTGAGTCAGTTTCAACACCTGCATCGTCAACACTTATTAAGCTTGTTTCTTTAATATTTTTAATTTCAACTTTTTTAAGGTCTAATTGTATTTGTTTATCTTCTAATGTTTCAGTTTCTTCTTGACCATTACCTCTATCATAAACCATAGTAGTAGATAGAGTATACTCTTTGAAGTATTCTACATTGTCTAATAACGCATTTAGATTATTTTCTGTTAGATTCACAGTCTTAACAACTTGTCCATCTTTTTTCAGGGTAGCTGTGATTGATTTAATTTTTGTCTTAGTTGGATTCTCTAGAGAATACTTAGCAACTACTTCTTTATCTAATACTTTCTTATCAGTATTTACAAATGTTAATACTGGTTTTTCAGTTAATGGAGCTAAGTTTTTGATAGCTTCTTCTAATTTTTTGGTAGCTGCATTAACTTTGCTTTGAGTAGTAGCATCATCTGCATTTACAGATTTTGCTGCTGTAAGAGTGTCTTCTAAAGATTTCCATGTTTGAGTAGTGTATTCTTCTTTACGTTTGCTGTTAGCTGTGTTAATAGCACTTTGTAGTGCAGTTTTATCTACAGCAAGAGCTTTAATAGCGTCTTGAAGAGCTTGAGTAGCCGCATCTATTTCACTTTGTTTAGGAAGAGGAGTAGTTCGGCTGTTGATTTCTTTAGCTTTTATTTCAGCTTTTTTAAATTCATTCCAAGTATTAGGGCTATAGTCAGCTTCTTGTTTAGTTTCTGCTCTTGTTATTTGTTCTTGTAATTTTGTTTTATCAACAGTAAGAGCATCGATAGCAACTTTAAGTTTTTCAGTTGCATCCTTGATTTGAGCTTGAGTAGCTTTGTCGTTGTCTTTTACAGCTTGAGCGGCATTTTTCGCTTCTTCTAGAGCGCTCCAAGATACAGTACTGTAGTCAGTAGCAGTCTTAGACTGAGCATCAGCAAGTTGTTTTTCAAGTTCAGTCTTATCTGTAGTTAAATCAGTGATAGCCGCTTTCAGTTTTTCGTCAATGTGATTTACTTCGCTTTGTTTTGTTGCTGGGTTGCTTGTAACTTCTTCAGCTTCAGCTAGTACAGTTTGAAGATTTGCCCAAGTTGCATCGCTGTAGTGTTCTTTAGTTTTTGATTTCGCGTCAGTGATAGTATTGTTTAGTTCACTTTTATCAACAGTAAGAGCGTCAATAGCAGCTTTAAGTTTATCTGTTTCGCTATCTACTTCAGGTTGTTTTACAGAGTCAGAAGCATATACACCTTTTGCAGCTTCTAAAACAGATCCAAGAGCATTGTAACTTGCTGTAGAATAATCAGTAGGAGAAACTGAACTAGCTTTATCAATTTGATTCTTTAACTCACTTTTATCAACTGGTTCTTTAGTACCAACACCCTTTATTTCATCTACTGAATTGGTTGTTATTGTATCCTCTAGTACTTTACTGGACTGTCTACCATCAGTAGTAGTGACTTCAGTTAAAATAGTGCGTTCGCCAGCAACACCTTCTCGAATAACCCTTGTTTTTCCCTTAGCGAGGTTCTCATCATCTTGCTCAACTGTCTTAAAAGGCACAGGCTCTTTAGTTACTATAACTTCAGACTTAACCTCTATTACATTTAACACACCTTCTTCAGGAGTTGTTTTATGTTCTACTGCTGGCTGTTCTACTTTTGTTTCTTCATTCTGATGTTCTGCTGGTTGAGCAGCTGGTGAAGTTTCTGTTGGTTGACTTTCTGGTTCAACTTGAGCTTCTACTGGTTGTTCTTCTTGTTTCGGTATTTCTTCCGCAGTCTTCTCTTCTTTAGAAGCTTCTGGTTGCTTTTCTGGCGCGACTGGTGCCTTTTCGCCTTCACTTGGCGCGACTGGTTCACCTGCTTGTTCAACTTTTGGTTCCTCAGCTGGTTCCGTTTGTTTTTCTACAGCAGGCGTTTCCACTTTTAGTTCTTCAACAGGTTGATTAGAAGCCTCATCTCTTGTTTCTACTACTTCTGGCTGTGCATCTTCTTGTTTCGGTGTCTCTTCCGATACCTTATCCTCTTTAGGATCTTCTGGTTGTGATGATTCTTTTGGTATCCTTGGCTGCTCCGGTTGTGTAGGTTGCACGGGTTGTTCTGGGACTTTTGGTTGTTCTACTGGAGTTGCAACTTTTGATTCCTCAGCTGGTTTGTCTGATGGTTGACTTTCCGATTTGACTGGTGCTGGTTCTGCTGAATCTTCTTTCCCCTCTTCTACTTTAGGAAGGGTTTCGTCAGTAGGTTTTACCTCCGATTTTGGTTCTTCCTTTGGATTTTCTTCTGTTTTAGGAGCTTCCTCTGTCTCTACTGCTCGGTTTTCTGGCTTATCTTGCTCCTGATTTGTTGTTACTTGGGGATTCTCAACTTCGACCACAGTTACCTCTTCAGGTTTAGCTGAGTCTTCTTCTAAAACAGTGTCCAAGCCAAGCGTTTTGAGGATGTCACCTGATAGATAACCAACATAACGATAACCATCCATTTCAACAACACCCTCTCGACTAGCCGGTGCTAGAGTAGCAACTGGATCTACAGCTCCTGCACTAGGAAGGACTACCAATCCCATAGCTCCAACTAGAAAGACGCTGGCAATTTTCTTTCTCTTGTAGATTAAAAGCAAGCTCCCAACAGTCAGCAAACCAAAAGCTGTCAAAACAGATGCTTCTGTCCCTGTTTGTGGCAGCTGATTTTTTTGATACACCAAACCATAAACAAGTTCATTTCCATCAGGCTTTCCTGTCTGGATTAAATCTTTAGCTTCTTGTGAAATAACCTCTTTATCTACATAGTGATAGGTGGCTGCGTCCACTACAGAAGAAGCCATCAAAAGGCTTCCAAGAAATACAGAACCTACAACTCCCTTAATCTTACGAATTGAAAAACGGTCTTTTTTAAACACTTTCATCTCCTTTATTTATTCTCACGACTTTCTGATAGAATCTTGCGGATAGTGCGCACGCGCACCTCCGATTAATTTTGGACGACTAGCCAGCGCCGTTACATGGGCATGACCAATCTCTCTCAAAAGAGGGCGAATCGGAACCTGAACATGCTTGACATGCATACCAATTGCAGTATCTCCGATATCCAATCCAGCATGAGCCTTGATAAATTCAACCTCAACTGGATCTTGCATAAACTTAAAGGCTGCCAATTGACCTGAACCTCCTGCATGGAGAGTAGGAAGGACACTGACGATTTCCAGACCAAACTGCTCTGCCACCTGACGTTCAACGACGAGAACCCGATTGACATGCTCACAGCCTTGAACAGCTAGATGAATTCTTTTTTCTTCTAGGAGATCTAGGATGGTCTTCACAATGATTTCGCCAATTTCTTGGCTGGATTCCTTGCCAATCTGACCACCTATCACTTCACTAGAGGAAAGACCCAAAACAAAGATAGATCCTTGCTTCAAATTGGCCTTTTCTAAAACATCTTTCACTATCTGACGTGTTTCTCTTTGAATCTGTGTCTCGTTCATCTCTGCTACCTCTTTTGTCACTATCTATCATACCGTTTTTTCTTGTTTTTAGCAAGATAGACGACCTGGAAAGCTTGCCCAATTACGCATAAAACTCCCAGAATTGACTGGGAGTTAACTAGTTTCTATTCTATTTATGTATATTTCAACCGTCGTTCCTTTGTCGGGTGCAGAATCAATCTTCATCTGGTAATGTTCTCCAAAATGAAGTTTGAGACGCTGATCGACATTTTGAAGACCAACTCCCCCACGTTTGAGTTGACTTTGACTACTATCACCAGCATCTTGGAAGCCAACTCCATCATCCTCAATGCGGATGACCAATCCTGAATCCTGTTTCTGAACAGAAACTCTAATATGTCCCTGACCTTCCTTCTCCTTGATGCCATGGTAAAGAGCATTTTCCACCAGAGGTTGCAAAACCAACTTGGGCAAGACTAGGTTATCAAAGGCAGGATTTTCAGCAATCTCGTATTCCAGCTTATCTCCATAGCGTTGTTTCTGGATAAAGAGATACTGGCGGACATGATTGATTTCATCAGACAGGCAAATCAAGTCCTTGCCTTGATTGAGTGCCAAGCGGAAATAGGTCGCCAAGGACTTGGTCACCTGAACCACTCGCTGACTATCCTGAAATTCAGCCATCCAGATGATGGTATCCAAGGTATTATAGAGGAAATGGGGGTTAATCTGGCTTGATAGAGCTTGAAGTTGGTACTGACGGGTCGTTTCTTCCTGGCTACGAATAGCTACCATCAACTGATCAATCTGATCCAACATGGCATTAAATTGGCGAGTTACTTCTCTCAGTTCATAGGCACCAACTTCCTTGGCACGAAGATTTTGAGCACCAGAAGCAATTTCCAACATGGTTTCTCTCAAGTCCCTTAAAGGAGCAATCCAGCGTTTGAGACTTAACCAAACCAAGAAGAGACAGACAAGAAGAGATGTGACACTTGCCCCAAGCAAGGTCCACATGAATTGACTCCGAACCTGGTCTAACTTCTCCAGCGAAGACACGCCAAGCACCGTCCAATCAGTTCCTGCAATCTTTTCCTGACTGACGTAGGATTGGTGATCTAGCGTATAGCCCTGACCTGTCTCGATATAGGGTTTCATGGCCTCCATTTCGCTAGACGAACTATAAACTGTGTGTTGAGGATGGTAGACAAATTCATGGTTTTCATTGATAATGAAAGCAAAGCCCTGCTGCCCCAACTGGAGTTGGTTGAGATAGGCTTCCAGAGTTTCGTAGGAAATATCCAAGCGAAGCACGCCAAGATTGCCCCCCTTTGCATCAAGAAGTTCTTGAGTGACAGAAATGACCCATTGACTATCTGATTTACGAGCTGGAGTCAAAACGGGCATGGCTCCCTGATGAATGGCCTTTTGGTACCAATCCTCAGCCATCATATCTGAAGAAGTTTTCATCTGAACACTGTCATCTGTAGAAATGACCTGACCAGATTTGGTCACCAAAACCACTGCTTTCAAGTCCTGGTCTGCCTTTAAGATGGTCAAAAATAGATCTCGGATTCCCTTGACCTTATCTTGACTGGGATTCTCAGCATAGGCTAGGACATCCGTCTGCTGGGTCAAACCGGTCGAGGTGGTTTCTAATTTTTTAATATAAGACTGAATAAAGTGGCTAGTCTGGCTGATGGTCGTTTGGCTATTGCCTTCAATGGTGGCCTCAATGGCTGAAGAACTTGATTGATAGTAGAAAGTTCCAACCAGAGCTAGGAGAATGAGAAAGACCAGAAAGATGGAAATAACCATTCTAACTAAAAGAGAAGAACGCTTCATCGGTCTTCTCCCTTCTTAAACTGACGAGGTGTCACACCTGCAATCTGCTTAAAACGTTGGGTAAAATAGTTCATATCTTCAAAACCAACCTTCTCTGCGATCTCATAAATCTTCAGATCTGTAGTTAAAAGCAAGAGCTTGGCTTGTTTAACACGTTCTCTCACCAGATAATCCTGAAAAGGCAAGCCCAACTCTTTCTTAATCAAAGAACTCAGATAAGTTGGACTAAAGCCTAAGTCACTGGCCAAAGACTTTAAACTAAACTGGCTATCAGCCAGATGGGACTGGATTTTCTGGGCCATGTTTCCTTCAAACTTATCGGCCAATAAATCTTGTAACTGCTCTTCCTTCTCTTCCTTATCTAGTTTTTGCTTGATTTTCCCCAACATTTCCTCAATATCCTGACGAGAAAAGGGCTTGAGCAGGTAGTCATCCACACCGAGTTTGACAGCAGACAAGGCATAATCAAAATCATCGTAGCCTGTCAAAAAAACTAGATGAACCTGAGGATAGGTTTCCCGAACCAGACTGGCCAACTGGATGCCATTTAGCTGAGGCATGTTGATATCGGTTAAAATGATATCTGGCACCTGTTTTTGGATCAATTCCCAAGCCTGCCTTCCATTTTCAGCCTGACCGATGATTTCCATATCGTAGGCTGCTACATTGACCAACTTGGTCAAGCCCTGTCTTACCAGATATTCATCTTCTACGATTAAGATTGTATAGGTCATGCTTCTCTCCTTTACCACTTACTAGTATCAGTATAGCAAAATTCTCCTCTCACTGCTTAGGAAAGACTTCTTATACTCAATGAAAATCAAAAAGTAAACTAGGAAGCTAGCCACAGGTTGCTCAAAGTACAGCTTTGAGGTTGTGGATAGAGAGACTGGGCAAAAAGTCTTTTAAATTAGAGAACGCATAGTATCAGGTATTAAAAATCCTTGATATTATGTGTTTTATTGTTAGAAAATTTGCTTTATTTTCTCCTCAAATTGAGTTTTTGCTCCGTCTCAACCCTACCCACGGTAAGGCGACGCTGACGTGGTTTAAAGCGATTTTCGAAGAGTATTAATCAACATAATCTAGTAAATAAGCGTAGCCTTTTTCTTCCATTTGGTCTTTGGGAATAAAGCGGATAGAGAGGCTATTGATACAGTAACGTAAGCCGCCCTTGTCCTGTGGACCATCCGTAAAGACATGCCCAAGGTGAGAATCTCCTACTCGGCTCCGCACTTCCATACGCGTCATATTGTAGGACTTATCTTCCTTGTAGGTGACAACATCTGGACTGATGGGTTGGGTAAAACTAGGCCAGCCACAACCAGACTCAAACTTGTCCTTTGATGAAAAGAGAGGTTCGCCAGTTACCACATCCACATAGATACCAGATTCAAATTTATCCCAGTAACGGTTTGAGAAAGCTCGTTCTGTTTGATTTTCCTGGGTAACTGCATACTCCTCAGGTGACAGGGTCTTTTTCAATTCCTCATCACTTGGTTTTGGATATTTGCTGGCATCAATGACAGGATAGGCCGCCTGATTAACATTGATATGGCAGTAGCCATTTGGATTTTTCTTGAGATAGTCTTGGTGATAATCCTCTGCCACCACGAAATTCTGCAAGGCCTCCTTTTCAACTGCTAGAGGTTGATCGAATTTCTTAGCCACCTCATCAAAGACTTGGTTGATTACCTCCAAATCCTTGTCATCTGTGTAATATACACCGGTACGGTACTGGGTCCCCACATCATTTCCTTGTTTATTTTTGCTAGTCGGATTGATAATGCGGAAGTAATGAAGCAGGATTTCCTTGAGAGAAATTTGATTAGCATCATAGGTAACATGAACAGTCTCCGCATGACCTGTTTGGTTGATCAATTCGTACTTGGTTGTTTCCCCTCTACCGTTTGCATAGCCTGAAACGGCATCCGTCACCCCGGGAACGCGGGAGAAGTATTCCTCCACTCCCCAGAAACAACCTCCAGCTAGATAAATTTCGTGCAAGTCTGCGTCTTTACTAATTTCTGTTTTTTTCACTGTTTTTCCTCCTTGGCTAACTGCCGCTTTCTCAATTTGCGAGGCATCTGTCTGCCCTGCATTTCGCATCAATAGAAAATAGAAACCGGTTATGGCTAGGAAAAATACTCCTAGCAACAAGATGATTTTTAGCTTATCATTCATAGGACACCTCCTAGGCTAATTCCTTCAAAGTTTGCAAAATTGCATCTTTTTCCATAAAACCTGGTTGGGTTTTGACCAATTTTCCTTCACCATCTATAAAGGCTTGAGTTGGGTAGGAACGAACACCATAAGTTTCCAAAAGTTTGCCTGATGGGTCAACTAGGACTGGGAAATTTTTATAATCCAAGCCCTTATACCAATTCTTAAAGTCCGCTTCAGATTGCTCTCCCTTATGTCCTGGTGACACTACTGTCAAGACCACATAGTCGTCGCCAGCTTCTTTAGCAATTTCATCCGTATCTGGAAGACTGGCCAGACAGATGGAGCACCAAGACGCCCAAAATTTGAGATAGACTTTCTTGCCCTTGTAATCAGATAAACGGTAGGTCTTGCCATCTACTCCCGTCAGTTCAAAATCAGCCACTTCTTTCCCTTTAGCTGCGCTTGTTTTACTAGCTGTCTGCTCCATCTTCATTTCATCTTTCATTTGGTGTTCACTAGTCATGGACTTGCCTGAACAAGCCGTCAAACAAAGGAGCGAACCTGCTCCAAGAACACATGTTTGCCATTTTTTCATACTGATATTCCTTTCCATTTTTATTCAAATAATTGACTTAAAATTGAAGCATTTCCAAATAGAACCAAGAGTCCCATCACAATAATGAGAAAACCACCCACTTTTTTGAGAATCCCGAGATAGGGATGAAGTTTTCGGAAATGTTTCAAAACATAACTAGAGGCCAGAGCTAGAAGCAAGAATGGTAGCGCCAAGCCCAGCGTATACACCAACATGAGACCCGCTCCCTGCCAAGCTCCTGAACCACCTGAAGCCGCCAAGGCTAAAACAGACCCCAGAACCGGCCCTACACAAGGCGTCCAAGCAAAACTAAAGGTCAAACCCAATAAAAATGCCTGACTATAGCCCTTACCATTTTGCCCCTGTCCTTGCAGTTGTAACCTCTTTTCCTTATAAAGCCCCTTAAAGTGTAGAATCTCCATCTGGTGCAAGCCTAAGAGAATGATAACCGCACCCGTCACATATTGGAACCAAGAAGCATAAAGCAAGTCGCCTAAAAAACCAGCTCCATAGCCCAACAAAATAAAGATAAAGGAAATTCCTGCTATAAAGGCCAGCGTTCGCAATAAACTAACAACTGAGATGGAAAATTTGCCACTAGAAGCCTGAGCACCATCCTTATCATCTAGTAACACCCCTGCATAGACTGGTAACAAGGGTAAGATACAAGGAGAAAAGAAGGATAGAATCCCTGCCAAAAAGACACTTAGAAAAAAGAAAATATGACCCATAAAGTTCCTCCTATCATTTTATTGATAGATTTATTATACTCCTTCCATTTTCGAAAAAACAGGGACAATGATAGGGAAAAATAGGAATTTAATCAGATAATTTAGAAATATTGGACAAAAACTATACAAAAAACTGTCAAAGCAAAAAAGCGCATAGTATCAAGGCTTTATAGAACCTTGATACTATGCGCTTTTGTAATGGATAAATAGTTAATCTTTTCTAAAGCTCGGATCTTTCAAGCTCTGAACACTGGCATTGATAACCGCGCCTAGGATAACAATTTTAGCAATCAAGATAAACCAAAACATCATAACAACAAGAAGAACGGAACCTAAAATTCGGACATCCACTAAATGATGGACATAGTAATTTAGATAACTAGAAAACAGAGTTAGTAAACCTAAAATCACTAAAAGAACAAAGGCACTACCTGGTAGGGTATAGCTAATTTTCCTGTTAGATAGATTGGGAAGAAAATAATAAAGCATGACCAAGATAGCAAAGAGGAGGGCGTAAGTCAGAGGACCTGCCAACCCTTGTAAAGCCTGATAGATAATGCCATCTTTTGTCCAATAATGAGCAAGTAAATCCAAAATCATCTGCCCAAATAAGCTCAAAAACAAGGCAAAAGCAAAGAGGAGCTGCAAGCCAAAACTGACTAGGAGACTCACCATCTGATGGGAAATAAGCCCACGACTCTTTTCGACGCCATAAGCCTTGTTAAAAGCTTTTTGCAAGAAATTCATAGATTTTGAAAAACTCCATAACGCCGATAAAACAGAAAAACTCAACAAACCTGTTGAAGGTTGGGTCAAGACTTCTCTGGCTATTTTTTCCACACCTTCATAGAGGCTTGGGGGCAGGACGTCTTTCACAAAGCCCAGAAATTCTCCCACAGGAATCTGAAAATAGGGGAGTATATTGACCACCACCAAAAGCAGGGGGAAAATCGAAATCAACCAATAGTAGGCTACTGCGACACTGGTCAACTCACTATCTGATGCTTGATAATAATGCAAAAAAGCTTTTAATAAAGGCTTGTCTGTCAGCACTTTCCACCACTTCTTCATATCACACTCCTTCACTTATAATCTTATATTCAATGAAAATCAAATAGCAAACTAGGAAGCTAGCCGCAGGTTGCTCAAAGCCCTGCTTTGAGGTTGTAGATGAAACTGACGAAGTCAGTCACATATATAATCCAAGGCGACGCTGACGTGGTTTGAAGAGATTTTCGAAGAGTATTAACTAATTTCTTCTTACCAATTCCACCATATCATAAGGCAGGGTATTGGCAGCTTCCTTCAGAGAATAGTTCTCTAAGTTATTGACATTTTGTCGTAACTTCTTGGCATACTTGGTCGTAATCAATCGTTTTTCTTCGTATTCGAAAATCAACTTGCGCTCCAGATAATAGCCTCTCAGCATTTCATCGATATTGTTAGGCTTAACACGATTGATAACCCGTTCGACAAAGGCACCACTGCTGATAATAGCTGTTTCACGAAGACGAGACTCCTGCATAAAACTAATCAAAGAGCGTCTATAGACTCCCTTCAGGTTTTCCAAACTTTCAATAATCATCTCTGTATTGGCAAGATAGAGCTCTGCAATTTGGTCATAATCAAGAGCACGGAGACGGCTTTGCTCCTTGTCCTTCCAGCTACGGAAAGTCCTCCCGAGAGTAAAAACTTCATGAAGGAGAAAACGTAAAATCCGCAAAGAAACAAGGAAATAATATGTCAATCGTGACGCAAACTTACGATTGATGCCTCGTTCTATATTTTTCAGATAACGTTGGTAAACTCGGTAAGCACGATTGCTAATGTTCCCCTCTTCATAAGCCTGTTCCAATCCATCACTTTCAATACTAAGAATCAAGAGTTTCAAAGCAGCCCAGTCTTCTTGAGCCCCCTTATTTTCTTGACTCAGGATGAGATTTTCAATACGTCCATGGTAATTGTCAATAGCCGCATAGAGGGGAAGTTTATTTCTAGTGCCTTCCAACTCTTTTTCCAACTCTAGCGTTACTTCATTCAAAATGGCGATATGCATGAGATAGTCCTTGCTTTCTTCCTCTTCATCCGAAAGATGAGGCAGGATCAAGAGACCTGTTAAAAAGCTTACAAGCGTCACACCTGCAACAAGGAAAAGCAAGAGAGGATACTCCTGTTCTAAATTACTTGGTATCAAGAGAATCGTCGCAATCGACACCGTTCCCTTGACACCTGAGAAGGTCAAGAGAAGCATGTCCTTCATATACTTATTTAGCTTTTTCTTGAGACGTCTAGTCCTATAGGCAAAATAGCCATAGATCATGACAAAACGAATAGCAAAGAGGACAAAGGTAAGGGTGACAAGAGATGCCAGCAAGAGCAAGGGATTATAGATTGGATTGGTCAAGATAGGCTCTGCTATCATTTCCAACTCCATTCCTAAAATCACAAAGACAGAACCGTTGAGCATAAAATTCACTGTATGCCAAACTGTCTCGGTCACCGTATCCACTTGGGCTTCGAGGAGCGTGATTTTCTTGAAGCGACTCGCCTTTAAAATCCCAGCAACTACGACGGCAATAATCCCTGAAACGTGGACTTCTTCTGCCAGGAAGAAGGTTACCAAGGGTAAACTCAATTCCAGAAGGAGCTCACTAGCAATATCCGTTGCTCGCACACTTAGCAAGAAGCTATGCAGGAAACGATTAGTCATGGCTGTTAAAAAGCCAATTAAAAAACCGCCTAGGATTGAAAAGATAAGCGAACTGCTAGCTTGCCCCAGAGAAAAAACTCCAGTTGTCCAAGCTGTCAAAGCTACCTGAAAAGCCACCAAACCAGAAGCATCATTCAAGAGTCCTTCGCCCTTAAGGATATTGGACACGCGCTTAGGAAAGCTAAACCGCTCCGAAAGAGAGGCAAAGGCCACCAAGTCCGTAGGACCAAGGGCTGCCCCAACAGCCAAGCAAGCTGCCAAGGGAAGGCTGAACCAAAGAAGATGGGCCAAGCCACCCAAACTCAGGGTCGAGATAAAAATCACTGGAAATATGAGATAAACAATGATTCGCCAGTGTTTTAAAATAGCCGTAACATCTGCTTCTTCAGCCTCTCGGAAAAGCAAGGGTCCGATAACCAGTGCCAAAAACAACTCCGTATTAAGGTGAAAGTCAGTATTGGGTAAAAAGAGACCAATCACAATTCCCAAAAGAATTTGCACCAAAGGGAGAGGCAAAAAGGGCAGGAGCTTATTGGTTGTACTCGAGACAATCAAGACCAGTAAAAATAGGATGAGGTAAATCAGTAATTCCACGCACGTCCTCCTTACTCTTTTTTACAACAGGATTCAAAAATCTCCTTCTGCTCTTTGATTTTTTGGTCAATCTTGGAACAATCTTTATGCTCAATTTTTCTCTGGCACCGTTCCATCTCAAGAGCAACTAATTTTTTCTTGATTTTAAGCATTTTTTTGCTCATATGCGCTTGGTCTAGCACGCCCACCGCTCGTTCGTGGTGGGTTGATTCAACAAAATTCTGGCGCATGGCATCCAGCTTTTCGTGTAGGTATTGTTTATCCATATCTGTATCTCTCTAATTTTTCAATCATCACTAAAAACGGCGGGTTGTTGACTTGGTTTAAAGTTCGGTAAATGGCTGCTGTGTACTCTTGTTGGTTCAACTGAATCACAAAATCCAAGACAGCATCTCTCTCGAGGTCGCCTCCTTCATGACCATAGTAAATCATAATAGCAATTCGTCCACCTTTGACAAGTAAGCCACATAGCTTTTCTAATGCCTCAATCGTTGTCTGCGGTCGGGTGATGACAGACTTATCAGCTGACGGCAAATAGCCCAAATTAAAAATCCCTGCCTTAGCTTTTGCCACAAACTGGTCCAGTGTCTCATGGCCTTGCAAGATTAACTGGGCATTTGTCAAGCCAGCCTGATGCAAACGCTCTTGAGTCTTTTCCAAGGCTTGCTTCTGAATATCAAAGGCATAGACTTGCTTGGCTAGCTTGGCTAAAAAAAGCGTGTCATGACCATTTCCCATAGTCGCATCCACTACGACATCCTCTTTTGTCACGACCTCAGCCAAAAAATCATGTGCCATCTCAAGTGGTCTTTTCATTTTCAAACTCCTGTTTTACAGCCTTGCATCCTTGAACGCTTCCGCGACGTCGCATCTTCATCTCAATGCTGTTGAGGACTTCCCATTTTTTGAGGCTCCACATAGGACCAATCAGCATATCCCTAGGTGCATCTCCTGTGATTCGATGGATGACAATATGTTTGGGAATGATTTCCAGTTGGTCACAGATGACCTTAACATATTTGTCCTGACTCATCAATTGTAAACGTCCCTCATGGTAATCTCGTTGCATACGAGTATTTGTCATAAGATGGAGCAAATGCAGTTTAATCCCTTGAATATCGTTATTCGTGACACAACGGCGGACATTTTCAACCATCATCTCATGGGTTTCACCAGGCAAACCATTAATCAAATGGGAAACAATCTCAATCTTGGGATACTTTCTCAAACGCTTGACCGTTTCCACCTACAATTCATAAGAATGCGCACGGTTAATCAGGTCAGAGGTTGCTTCATAAGTAGTCTGCAAGCCCAATTCAACCGTCACATGCATGCGCTCCGATAACTCAGCCAAATATTCGATGGTTTCGTCTGGTAAACAGTCTGGTCGCGTTCCGATATTGATTCCTACTACACCTGGCTCATTGATAGCCTGCTCATAGCGCTCTCGGATGACTTCCACCTTTTCATGGGTGTTGGTAAAATTTTGAAAATAAACCAGATACTTCTGAACATCTGGCCACTTACGATGCATAAAGTCAATTTCCTTATAAAATTGCTCACGGATAGGCGCATCTGGTGCTACAATAGCATCTCCAGAACCTGAAACCGTACAAAAAGTACAGCCTCCATGAGCCACAGTTCCATCACGATTGGGACAGTCAAACCCCGCATCAATAGGGACTTTAAAGGTCTTTTCTCCAAAAAGTTTTCGATAATAATCATTCAAGGTATTATAAGATTTCATAACTTTCATTATAACAAAAATCACCCACAATCTCAAAAGCCTGACTTTCCTATAAATTCCTCTGTTTCTCGTTTCCATTAGCCTTTTTTTATGATACAATATGGGTATGATTTTAATGAAATTAGCATCTATTTTATTATTGATACTGACCTTAGTCATCTGCATTATCCTAACCAAACTTTTTAGATTAAAAAAACTAGGACGAAACTTTGCGGATTTGGCTTTTCCGGTCTTGGTATTTGAATATTACCTGATTACAGCTAAAACCTTTACCCATAATTTCCTCCCTAGACTGGGGCTAGCCCTCTCAATCCTAGCCATTATTCTCGTCTTTTTCTTCCTTTTGAAAAAACGCAGCTTTTACTATCCTAAATTCATCAAATTCTTCTGGCGTGCAGGATTCTTATTAACCCTTATCATGTATATAGAGATGATTGTTGAATTGTTCTTAATGAAATAGTCGAATCCCTAAGCATTTTCTAGGGATTTTTGCTTTCTCTACAAAATAGTATAGACAATAACACTATACAATTTTATACAAAGAAAAGAGTCTGGGACAATAGTCTCTTATCTCCAAAAAAAGCAACGGATTTGCTGTTGCTTTTTTGCATGGTTGCGATAGTCTTGGTAAAATAGAATTGCACAATAAACCGTTTAGAAAGGCTATCCCATGCATATTCACTATAACACAAATCAAACAACTTTACCACTAGAAATCAGTTCCTTCTTACCACAAGACCATCTCGTCTTTACTATTGAAAAAGTGGTGAATACCTTGGAGGAACATCACTTCTACGCCTTCTATCATACCTTTGATTGCCCGTCTTATCACCCTAAAATGCTTGTATCTACTCTTCTATTTGCCTATTCACAAGGGATTTTCTCTGGGCGAAAAATTGAAAAAATGATGATTGAAAATCTGGCTATGCAATACCTAACAGGGCAGTTGGTTGTCAGCTATCGCACCATCAATCGTTTTCGAGTCGCTGAAGGGATGGAAGACCTTATTCGTGATCTTTTCATCGACCTCAATCTTCGTTTAAAAATGGAAGAGTTAGTGACCTTAGATTGTCTGTTTATTGACGGAACTAAGATTGAAGCCAATGCCAACAAGTATAGTTTTGTGTGGAAGAAAACGACAGAGAAATTCTCCACCAAACTTCAAGAACAGATACAGGTCTATTTTCAAGAAGAAATCACTCCCCTTCTGATTAAATATGCCATGTTTGACAAGGAACAAAAGAGAGGGTATAAACAGTCAGCTAGAAACTTAGCGAATTGGCACTATGATAACAAGGAGGATAGCTACACACATCCTGAGGGCTGGTGCTATCGTTTTCACAATATCAAACATCAGAAAACACAGACAGACTTTCAACAGGAAATCAAGGTTTACTACGCCGACGAACCTGAATCAGCCCCTCAAAAGGGACTGTATATGAACGAAGGCTATCAAAACTTGAAAGTTAAAGAATGTCAGGCGCTTTTATCTCCCCAAGGTAGACAGATTTTCGCTCAACGCAAGATTGATGTGGAACCTGTCTTTGGGCAGATAAAGGCTTGTTTGGGTTACAAGATATGTAATCTGAGAGGGATGCGTCAAGTGAGAATTGACATGGGATTGGTACTTATGGCCAATAACCTCCTAAAACATAGTGAAATGAAATAAGAACAGGACAAATCGATAAGGACAGTCAAATTGATTTCTAACAATGTTTTAGAAGTAGAAGTGTACTATTCTAGTTTCAATCTACTATACAATAAGAGAACGACTCAAAATTAAAAAGCTAGAGTTCCGCAATTGGAAATATCTAGCTTTTTTGTGGTTGAGAACTATTTTGTCTCAGGCTCTTTATCTTCTATTTAGGACAAGAGTTTTTCTTTGGTCTTTAATGATAAAGAAGGTATCAAAATTTCTAGTCTTCTTTTTTACCTTTAGTAACTACTAATCCTGCACTCAAACCTAGAAGAGCTAAACCTGCTGCTACTGCTGCTTGGCTTGCCGCACTACCTGTATTTGGTAACTGGGCTTTATTAGTTTGACTAGCTTCACTTGAATCAATTGGTTTTGTATCTGCTTTTTCTGACACTTGTGGTTTTTTAGCTTCTTGAGCTACTGGTTTGGTTCCAACCAAGATGATGCGGTCTGTCGGAGCTTCTACCACTTCACGGAGTTTTTCTTCCTTACTTCCATCAGGATTAATCGCTGTAAAGATACGTTCTTTACCAGTTTTTCCTTCTTGTTCTACACGAGTTTCACCTAGATACAGTGTTGAATCTTTTTTCTCAACTGTCTTGTATGCCAAATCTTTTTCAACAAATTCGAGTTTTGGAAAATCTTCTTGTACAGCAGCAACTGTCTTCTCAGAAACTGGTTTTTCCTTAGTCAACTGGATACGGTATTCCTTGACTTGTTTTCCACTTTCTGAAACGAGGCGAACAAGTACTGGAAGACTATCTTCTCCACTATCTACCACAGTCGAAGCTACTTGATTGTTTTCTTCAACTGAGACTTTTGGCCGTTGACCTTTATAGGTGATTTGGTAGTCTTGACGATCTTCAGCGAAATCAGCAAGTTCTTTTCCATCTACAAGAATCTTCGATTGAGTGCTTTCTTGAGGCAATTCGCTTGGTGCAAGGAAGGTCAGCTCAATCATCGCAACACCGCTCTTATCTGCTTTACGCTCCATACGCCATCTCATAGCTTTGGCTTTGATAGCTTTAAATGTTACGTTGATTTCATCACCAGCTGCAATGTCTTTATCCGCACGATAAGGCACAGCTTCCCAATTTTCTGGATTGTTAAATGGATGTCCAGATTCGTAGGCTTGGTAGTTTGAATAGTAGATAGGCACTTCAAAGTCTGGGCCGACATAACGTTCCAAAACAAGTTTAGATGGTGCATCTGTACCACTATCTACAAAGAACTGAACTTTTCCTTGTGCAACAGTCCGTTCTACAATCTTACCATTTTCACGGAAGATTACGCCTGCTGATACTTCTGGATTGGTAGACGGTCTTGCAGACCAGTTTGTCCAACGACGATTTTCTGAATGATCTCCGTCATTGAGATAATCCACACGGTCATGGGAGTTTCTATCAATATCGTTAGTGGCTGAAGCAAAGGCCTGGTTACTGTTTTCATCATACTCTGGGTTATCTGAAAGAGCTTCGCCTAGCTTGTCTGTCACTCGTACAGTGAACTCAGCAACAAGATCACTACCAAGAACATGGCCTCGAACGGTAAATTGACCTGCTTTTGTCAGATTTTCTGCTGGAACTTCTTCCCATTCAACTGACAAGTCTTTTGTTTCGTAGCCGTCTTTACCTGTGAAGTAAACTGGAACCTTAGTCGGCAATTCAAGTGCTTGACCTACTTGTACCAAGCGAGCTTGTTTAACCGCAGCAACTGGTTTATGAGAAAGTAAGTTCTTATCCTTAGTGAAGTGCAGACGGTATTCTCCTAAGATGTCGCCATTTTCAGCTTTCGCGATGACACGAACTGGCTCACCTTCACGAACGCTTGGAACGACGGTAGCGAGACCATTGTTGCTAACACTTGCTGTGACTGCCGGAACTTTTCCATCTACAGACTCAAGGTAGTAGTCTGTCAAATCAGGGTTGAAGTTTGCTAAGTCTTTGCCGTCAACTTGGATTCTTGTTTGTCCTTGTTTGGCTGCCGCAACTTGTTTCGCAAAGATTTGTACCTCTGTGATAGACGTTCCACGCTTGTTATCTGCTTTAACCATGCGAATACGAATAGCATAGGTTTCAACTTTATCAAAGCTAAAGTGGTTCATTTCTCCAGCCTTGAGTTGAGCAGGGGCTTTTAGATTAGTAACTGGTTTCCAGTTGGCAGAATCATTAAAGACATGGTCCTCATTACCAACAAAACTAGGGTTTTTAGGAGCTGTTGGGACAGTCTTACCAACATAATACTCAATCACATAAGACTTCGGTGCACCAACTCCATGGTCTTCGTGGAATCCGACACTTAGATTATCAACGGAGCGTTTGCTCAAGATACCTGAATCTCCAAACAGAACACCGACTGAAGCTTCTGGATTACTACGATTCCAGTTTGTCCAACGATTGGCTGGTTGGTTATTGTAGGAAATGAGCTTGTCATTAACATTTGAAACTGGGTCGCTTGGATTTGAATCTGAAGCAAAGGCAAGTGGCAATTCTGAACCGGTCCATTGGTCAGAAATGTTTGCACCTTGCTCAGTTTGAGCAGATACGCGAACATGAAGTTTAGTTGTTAATCGCGTACCTTCTAAGCGACCATTAACTGTAAAGACACCTTCCTTAGCGTATTGCTCTGGACGAATCGCATCCCATGCAACCTTAGCTGATGAAACGTGACCATTTGAATCATATGTCCGAACGCTTTCTGGTAATTGTGGTGCTTCTGCGATTGGAGTTGTCACACTGACTTCTTCAACTGAAACGATACCTTCTACAGAGACTCTTGCACGCGCTTCAAGGTCAATTCCTTCAACTTTACCTAGTACTTCAAAGGTTTGATAGGAGTCTAGTTTTTCTTTCGGAATAGCTTGCCAAGTGACTTTGTGAGCTTTAGGGAAACCTTTGTCATACTCAACCGTTACTGTTGACGGAAGAGTAGGTTCTTGGTGTAAATCTGTCACTACATTTACTGGACGGATAGATTGCGCAATCTTCTTCTCAGTATTGGCCTGGATAGTGAGATCAACTTGGCCTTTAGCTCCCTCGTATTCCGCTTTGAGAGTGACTGCTCCTGGCTTATGTAACTCAAGCATTCCTTTACGAATTGCGACTTCCCCTTCACCACTTGTAGAGAAGGTTACTTTATCAGCTGGTAATGCAGCTTGCGTTCCATCTTGATAGTGAGCTCGAACCGACAATTTGACAGTTTGGTCTTCTTTGAGACTGTCAGCTTTTTCCACTTGCAAGCTCAAGTGAGCAATTTTTGGTGCTTCTTCAAGGAATTGAATTGCATAGGTTTGAAGAGGGCCACCATCTTTAGGCTGAATAAAGATGCTCGCACGCATGCCGTTTGCTGCGCTTGCTTGAAGAACTGTCACATCAGCATTTTCAGCACTTGCTGTGACTTCTGGCAGTTGGGCACCATAAGATAGAGTACGATATTGCATTGGTTGTCGACTAGTAAGACCTGTTACTGCCTCACCTCCAACAGTAACAGTTGGCACTACAGGTGCTGCAGCATTTCCTTCTTCTACCACAAGGGTTGCATGAATTGGTTGACCTTCTAAATAACCGGTCGCTTGAATACGAGAACCTGGAATTGCTAACTTAACTTTATCTTCTTCGGCAATCTCCCACTTGTCCACTTCATACTCTTGTACACTTCCATCAGTCAAAACATAGGAAACAGATTTGTCTACAGAATTCAAGTTAGTATTTGGAGCAATACGTTTAACTGTTGGTAATTCTTTCGCAATTGCTAGAACCTCGACATGAGCCTCTACCTCACGTCCATTTGCTGTACCTTTAACAGTCACAACTCCTGCTTGACTAACATCGACTTGAGACCAAGTTACTGGAAGTTTTTCACGACTACCGTCGCTGTATACAAAACCTACTGTTTTCGGCATTTTTGGTTCTTTACCAATTAATGTACGAACTCTTGCTACTTCTGTCCCCAAAACAGTCTTCTCTTGTCCTTCTTTCTTACCAGTAAAGACGGTAACTTGGTCCGATTTCAAGAGATCTGAGTGGGCAGTCAGAGTGAATTTACCTGCTTGTTCAGTTGATTTAACGATGGCAACCCCTTTACCGTTAAAGGCTCTACGGATCCATGAACCATCTGCTTGCGCCTTATAGCGTTCTCGGCTGGCTTGTTCCCCATTATCGACACCGACTAGTTGACCTTGTCCATGCAATTGGAAACGAACCAAATTATTGGCAGTTGGTACAACATTTCCTCCACTGTCTACGATTTCGTAGTAGATGTAAGTCAAGTCTTTTCCATCTGCGGCGATGGCGTGTTCTTCCTTGACGAGGCGAACTCCTGCTGGTTGCCCTGCAGTGGTAATCTTGTCACGTGCAATTTCTTTTCCAGCTTCATCGCTAGCTACAGCTTCCAAGGTACCTGGTTGGTAAGCAACCTTCCACTCAAGATAGAGTTCCTTAGCATTCGCACCTTCTTGGTAGGTACGACCATCGCTGGTTTGTTTTTTGTTGAAGGTCTTAAGACCAAGAGATTTTCCATTCAAGAACAATTCTACACTAGAAGCATTCGAATAAGCACGAACTGGAATCTTACCTTCTGAGTCAGCTACTTTGGATGCTAATTCTTTGTTTTCCCAGTTCCAGTGAGGAAGAAGGTGTACCATCGGTTTCTTCTTAACAGAAACCCATTGGCTTTGGTAGAGATAGAAGTCATGTTTTGGAATGCCGGCTGTATCTACGATACCAAAGTAAGAGCTCTTAACAGGAGTTTGATTTTGGTTGTGCCATGGTGTAGGTTCACCAATATAGTCCGTACCTGTCCAGATAAACTGTCCAGCATAGCCAGCGTTGTCACGGTCAAAAGTCCATGAAGCGGTTGCTGTTTTCCCCCAACCCACACGGTCATTCCCATAGTCAGACTGTTCATAATGACGCTCAGGTCCATTGCTATGTTTCAATTCACGTTCAGGGCGATAGTAACTTCCACGTGTACGGGTAGCTGAAGATGTTTCTGATCCATAAATCAACCATTTTGGATGCTTAGCTCTAAGGGCTTTGTAATTATCTTCAGAATAGTTAAATCCAACAGCATCGAGTTCATCAGCAATTTTCTCATGCCCTCCGCTACCATTACCGAAACGGAATTTATCTGCTCCCATGGTAACATAGCGAGTCTTATCAACATCCTTGATAACCTTGACCAAACGTTTAACAGTTGCTAAAGAGTGGGCATCACCATTAGCTTCACCTATTTCATTACCAATTGACCACATGAAGATAGCAGGGTTGTTTTTGCCTCTTTCGACCATGGTACGTAGGTCAAAATCAGACCATTTTTCACCTTTTCGAGCTTCTGGGTGAGTGGCATCTTTTTCAAAGAAACGTCCATAGTCATAAGGTTTCTTGCCACCATACCAAGTATCAAAGGCCTCTTCCTGAACGAGTAAACCTAGTTCTGCTGCGATTTGCAAGGTTTGCTCACTAGCAGGGTTGTGGGTTGTACGGATGGAGTTAACTCCCATCTCCTTCATTTGTTTGAGACGACGGTATTCTGCTTTATAGTTTTCTTCTGCTCCAAGCGCCCCATGGTCGTGGTGCAAGGATACTCCATGGAATTTAATACGTTCACCATTCAAAGAGAAACCTTCATTTGGAGTCCAGTGATAGTAACGGTAACCAAACAAATCCTTCTTAGCATCAACCAATTGACCGTCACGGTAAACACGCGTAATCAATTCGTACAAGGCAGGTTTGTCATTTAAAACGGTCCAGAGTTTTGGTCTTTCAACTTCTAAAATCGCATCTAGGCTTGTTGATTCATGTGCTTTTAAGGTACGACTCTCTGTACGTACTAGACCTGTCACAGCCTGACCACCACGTTCAACGATTTGATATTCTGCTACAAGTTCATGGTCTTTGTCGTCCGTATTGACGATTTTGCTGGTCACATGAGTTTCAACCTTGCCATGTTGTTGTTCTTCAAGTTTTGGTGTTAAAATAGTTGTCCCATTTTTCTCAACATGCACCTTATCTGTCACTTGTAAAGTCACATCACGATAGATACCACTTCCTGAATACCAACGGCTACTTGGCTGTTTGTTGACTGCATGGACAGCAATCACATTCTCACGACCATCTTTGTTCAAATAGTTAGTGATATCATATGAAAATTGGTTATAACCATTTGGATAATGTCCCACTAACTGACCATTGACATAAACTTGAGAATCCATGTAGACGCCATCAAAAGTAAGGCGAACATTTTTCTTGAGGTCTTTTTCATCTAGTTTGAAAGTCTTGCGATACCAAGCTTCCCCACCGTTAAGCTGTCCACCTTCATTTTGTGCAGGAGATTCATGATCGAAATCGTTAAAAATACTCCAGTCATACGGTAAATCCAATTTTTTCCACGTAGATACATCTGCATCCGGTTTAATGACTTCCTTAGAATTTGCATTGAGTTTAAAGTGCCAATTTTGATTAAAATCCACTTTCCTGTCTTCAATCATTTGATTCACTTCTTCATTTGTTACAGCTTTAGCATCTTCCCTAAGCGGTTTTTCTTGACTTGAAGCTTGTGATTCTATCCTTGGAGCTTTTTCTTCCGGTTTAGCAGACACTTTTTCCTCTTTTGGAGTTACGGCTTCATCTTCTTTCTTCTCAGATGCAATAGCCTCAGTTGAACTAGATTCACTTTGTTCTGTCCTTTCAACTACATTTTTAGTTTCCAAAGCTTTATCAGCCTTTTCTTCTACTATCGTTTTTTCCTCTTTAGGTTTCTCAGCAGTATGAGTAATAAGTGTTTCATCCGCATAAACTACAGATTCTCCAGCTATATTTCCTCCTAATAGAACTGCACAAGTCCCAATCATTACTGAGCAAGCTCCCACAGCAAACTTACGAATGCTATAAACTCTTTTCCGATTCCAATGGCCTTTCCCCATAAAACCCTCCTTATATTATATTTAGTGCAGTTAGCTACTGCCAAAGCCCAAGTGGTATACATTGTATGACAACCTAGTTTCAACAATTTACACTCTGTGAAAATCCAATTCAAACTTCGTCAGCGTCGCCTTGCCGTATGTATGATTACTGACTTCGTCAGTTTCATCTACAACCTCAAAACTGTGTTTTGAGCTGACTTCGTCAGTCTTATCTACAACCTCAAAACTGTGTTTTGAGCAACCTGCG
>NZ_VMKU01000038.1:0-21246 GCF_013276315.1 Streptococcus sp. 2741
TTACGAATGAATTTGATTGCTGGTATTATCAATCATGAACTAGGATTCTAGTTTTGCAGGAAGTCTAATAATGAAAATAAAGGACTAAAGTAATAACTCTAAATATATCTGATTTTTATAGGACATTTCATAAAAAAATCTACATACCTAGAGTCCTATTTAGTTATGTATCTTACATAAAGAGAAAGGAATTAATTATCATGAAATTATCTTTGTATAGTGAAGTTGACCATTACCATTCTTTAAGTTCTTATTCTTTAAATGATATTACACATACTGATACCCCAAAAAATATTATTGAAAAGTCTAAAAAAGATAAGTATAGATACCCAATAGTAATACTTAATAAAGAACATAAAGTAATTGGATTTTTTTGCCTACACCTAAACACTGGTCCTAAAGAGTATGGCTATTATCAAAATGATTATGCGCTTATTAGAGGATTTTCTATTGATGATAATTTCAGAAATCAAGGATATGGTTCTAATGCTCTGAATAAAATATTTGAATTCATAGACTCAACTTTAAAATTAGAAATTAACCATATTGTATTGGCTGTAAATGAAAAAAATATATTGGCTCAAAAAGCATATAGAAATTCAGGTTTTTTTGTTGTGAAGAAAGATTTAGAAGGAAAAAAGGGGAAATTAATTATTATGGAGAAAAGCAGAAACTAGTATCATTTCTAGTTTCTGCTTTTCACTAAGTCTGCTATAAATTTAGTATTCTAGCTTATTTGCATATTTTGAGAGGAATAATCTATATACTAAACTTTTATGTTTATAATTCATTCCTTTCGTTTCACTCAAGGCACAAGACAGAATGAAAAAGTGGTGTGCTCTTTATTTTGTTTTATAATAATAGTGAGAAAGTCTATCACTACTACAAATCACGTGGAGGTGAATAAGTGAGTGATACAGCCACTACCTCGCATATTTATAGGTGTCATTCTTTCCATCAAGCACAAGAACTGTGACTAGGAGAACGTAAACTTATAATTGAATAAGCGAATCGTTTGTGAAAAGGAAAGAATAGTCAAGGGATAGGCAGACTCAAATTTGGTAAAGGGAGACTCCTCATGTTAAAAGCCAAATTTCAATTTAAAAAATTTTAAAATTTGTTTCGCATTTACTACTCCTTGCATTTATATTGGATTGATTAACAGAACCTTTCGCGATGTTCCTTAGCAACTTCTTTGTACTAGGAAAATTTAAAAATTCGGATAGGTATCTACCCCGATTATTCACAAAAAAAGCATCCAAAATTTCTTTGTCTGATAGAAGATCAATCTGTTTCTCGACTGCTTGACAAACCAAGTTTGCAAGGAAGATATTTTTAGGGGAATCAAAAGTTTCTGCTTTGTGGTTAAAATCATGTCTCATATTTTTAGTTTAGCACAAAGTAGCTTGATTGGCTAGGAATTCTCTTTCTTTTCAACCTTCTCTTCTGATTTTTTCTTCTCTGCTTGATTACTTGAATCAGTCACTACCTCTTCCTTTTTCTCTGTTTTCTCTTCTTTGATTTTGACTGAAGGAAACAGAAACTCATATTGACTCTTCGGCGTACGAACCCTTGTCACCAAGCTTGTTTTCTTATTTTGATAGCTCACCTGACCCAGATTAAAGGTCTGTTCCCCACTTTCTTGCTCAACCTTATCTTTGGCTCGATTGGCCATGGCAAAAGCGACCAGCTTTTCTTTATTTAAAGCGTAGTCTTGATAGTGGGCGACTTGTCGGTTCAAGTAAAATTGTAACAAAAGACTAAAGATGGCTGCCATGGTGACTGCATAGAGGAGAACACCTGCCTTAACTTTTTTCTTTTTCCACACGATAGATGAACTCCCTTTCTAAGCCTTTTTGGAATTGAAAACGAAAGCGAACCACTTGATTCTCCTCTGTAATCTGCGCAGATTTGAGACCATAAACCATAGGCTGATAGCCTCGACCACTAGAATCTGTTTTACGAAAATCATCTGATCTGGACTTGCCAATGGCTATGTCCTTGCCATCTTGCTTCATATAGAGACGATTGCCCTCCACTTTTTCGAACTGCGAACGGTCTAATTCTGCTTCCAACTGGTCCACAAACAAGAGCCACTCTTTTTGCTCGCTCTGTTGCTGGTAGCGAACTTCTGAAATGAGAAGCTGACTCATGGCTTGAAAGAGGAGTAAGCTTCCACTGATGACAATGAGGGCAATCAGGGATTCTAATAAGGTAAAAGCCTTGACCTTATGGCTCTTTGATAGCCAACAACTGTTCTGAACCATGGTAGACCTCCAATCCCTTTTCACTAGAAAACACCTGAATCTCAACTCCGTTTATGTTTACCTGATTTTGACCTGTCTGCAAGGCCATCTTAGCTACCCTCAAGACTTCTTCCTTTTGCAAGATTTTTGCTTCCTCTTGCCTATTTTTTTGAATTTGTCCCAAAAGGAGGGTCGCAATGCTGGCAAAGATAGCTAGAGCGACTACTGCTTCCAGTAAAATCACTGCCCTAATTTTTTGTTTCCTTAATGCGTTTAATTTTTCCATTTCCTAGATATAATTGATAGCGAATCGCTCCTTTACTGGTCTGAAATTCAACCTTAGCTAAGGACGAATTGCCCCCAGCTCGGTCAAATGTAATACTTTGGCCTGATGGTGCCTGAATTCCTTTAGGAACTGTCAAGTTTTGACTGCCATTGCTAATGGTCTGCCCATCTAAGTTCAGACTAGTCTTTTGTTGACTAGCTACACTGCGTTTTTGGGTTTCCCGATAGAGTTCTTCAAACTCCATAAAGAAAATCTGTTCCTCTACCGCCGCAAAAGTGGACTGGACAGAGCCTGACAAGCCCAAGGCAAGGATACTCACAAGTCCCAAAACCAAGAGACTTTCAAGCATGGTAAAGGCCTTAATCCGCGACCGTTTGAGTCTTATTTTGTTTTGCATGATATTCTTTATAAGCTTTAGCTTGCTCTTCTGTGATGCGATCATCTGCTTGTAATTTGCTTAGAGTAGCCTCTTCATTTTTATTCAAACTATAAAGCTCTGCCTGACTTTCCACCACCTTAACAACAGCAGCTTTTCCTTTGTCGTTGACTGCTTCTTTTTGCTTGGTCAAATTAGGTACAAAAAGCAAGAGAAGTACGCTGATGATGAGCAAGACCACCAACATCTCCACAAGTGTGAAAGCTTTAACCTTAGCTTTTTTCAAGAATGTCATCATTTTTTTCATTTTAAAAATTCACCTCCATATTTTGATACATGGGCATGAGCATTGCCGCATAAAGTAAAACGATAATCAGTGCCACAAAGATAAAAACCAGTGGCTGCACCAAATTCATGGTGCGGTTGACTCGGGTAAAAAAGGCTTCCCAAGTTTTTTCAGCATAGATTTCCAACTCACTACCCAGCTTGGACTTGACTTCCCCATACTCGATGATGAGACTCAACTCCTTCTTAAAGAAAGGATAGGTTCCTATCGTCTGAGAAAATTCTCGGCCATTTTGCAGGGCTTGAGCCAGGTCTTGACCGATTTCTTTAAAGAGCTGGGAACCTTGTTCCTGCATCATTTGAAAAATCTGCGTCAGCTCCATTCCCTGCGAAATCATATTCCCCCATTCACGCGCATAATAGGCTGTCAGATAGGTCTGCACAAAAATTCCAAGAAAGGGAAGGCGTGCTAAGATAGAAAAGACTCGCATCTTAGAACTTCTTTTATAAAAAGTTAGCGCTAAAAGGGCAAGTATGGAAACAAAACCTACCATTCCTAGAAAAATTTGTGGGAGATTGCCAATAATGTAGGTGGCAATATTGCTACTATCCAGTTGTGGTAGTAGGTAGTTCCGTAGTCCCAGCATGATTAAGAGAAGAAATCCCAGCAAAATCAAAGGATAAGTCGCTACTTCAATTAATTTTTTCTTGACCTTGGCCAGATTGTCTAGATATTCTTCTATCTTTCCCAAACTCAGGTGGAGATTTCCATGGACTTCCGCTAGGGATAACTGAGTGACAATAGCGCTTGAAAAGCCCAAACTAGCCATCATTTCTGAGAATGATTTCCCCTGAGACAAGCCCGTGCGCATCTGGGTCACGCACTGCTTATCCAACAAAGCACTCCTATCTAAAAAGGAGATGGTCTCCACCAGATGAAAACCGCTGGAAAAGAGATTGTTAAACAAGGTGATGATATTTTTTTGCTTAGCTGTAGCTAATTTTTTCCGTTTCAGCCTGAAGACTTGTGATATGTCCATCTTTAAGAAGCTGGTCAATCTGTTCATTCCACTTGGCTGCTTGGTGTTCTTGATAATCTCTGCTTGCAAAGTCAACGATTCCTCCTCCCCCGATTAATCTCTGGTAGCAGACTCCTTGCAGAACAACTGCCAATTCTTCTTCACTCACACCCAACTCCAGCAGACGCTCATAAACACCTCGGATACTCTTGGCGTGAATGGTTGAAAAAACTGTTGCACCTGTCAAACTAGCTCTGACCACTGCACGCGCCGTCTCGCTGTCCCGAATTTCTCCGATAATCAAGAGATCTGGTCGATGACGCAAGGAAAGTTTGATTAGATTTTCATAGGTTAGGCCGATTGCTTCGTTCAACTGCAACTGAAGCATGTCGTCCTGCTTGATTTCGACAGGATCTTCGATGGACATAACTTGCTGTCCTTTAAAGAGTGACTTGGACAATTCATGCATCAGGGTCGTCTTACCACTCCCAACCGGGCCAGCAAAAAGATAGAGTCCCCGTTGCCTGTACTGCTTGCCTAATTCTTCAATATCCTGAAACCAAAAATGCAAGTCCTGCTCTTCATCGTGCAACAAGCGAATGACTAAACTCTCATGCCCTCGATAATCGCCTACGGTAGATAAACGTAGGGACGCCATCTTCTGGTCATATTCATAGTCACAGGAACCGAGTTGACTACGTCGCTTTTCTCCCACATTCATACCCGCCACAAACTTAAAGTGACTGATGACGGCCGCAAATTTTTCGAAGTTATAACAGCCAATTTTACAGCGCTCGTCTCCTACCCTCATATGAAGCTCATAGGCATCTAACTTAGGGACAAAATAAATATCTTGCGCTCCTTTTTTCCGGGCCGAACGAATGATTTCTTGTGCAATTTCTTGAACCATACCTACCTCCTCACCTATACTATTCGCAAAGATTTGGAAAAAATAAAAAAGCAACTCCAAAAAGTTACTTTTTCTCTATTTTACTTTCATACGGCAAGAACGGTGCCTTTCCTTACCTGTTTGTTTTTCATAGCCTGGACGTAGTTTTTCATCTGGAATAACCTGCTCATCCTGTAAAAGAGCCAAAGAATGGTATTGTTGTAAATACTCATCACATTCATCACACCAGCGTTGATCTTCCGGGTCCCAAAAAATGGTCATCAAGTCCCTTCTACTTTTATAAAGAGGGGATTCTTGTTCCAATCTAAACCAGCAAGTCTTGTAGTATTTGAGAGCATCATAATACTGGTCAAATTTCTTACTTGCTACAATATCTTCTTCCCAACCTTCTAAGAACCACCAGGGTTCAAAATCTCCGTACATTTCTATAACACGATACATATTCATTCATTCCTTTGTACCATATATTATAACCAATTCCGCTAAACAAGGAAAGAAATATGCTCATTTCTTAATTTTTTTGATAAAAAATCCAGCCATCCTATGATGACTGAATTTCTATTTGCTTATGTTCCAAAATCTTTTTACTACTTAAGCCTCTGAAATATCGTTTTCGATGATGACCTTAATGGCATAGTGGTCTGCTGCCTTACCGAAGACTTCGTAGGCTTTTTCAATTTCACTGAGTTTGAAATAGTGAGTTACCAATTTTTCTGGTTCAATCTTATGACTTTCAAGTGCTTTCAACAATTGTGGAGTTGTATTTGTAGATACCAAACCAGTTGTTACATTGATGTTGCGAATCCAAAGTTTGTCCAAATCGAATTCAACTGGTTTACCATGTACACCACAGTTGGCAACTGTTCCGTCTACACCGATAATCTTTTGACAGAAATCAAATGTTACAGGAATACCAACAGCTTCGATAGCGACATCTACACCACGGCCATCTGTCAAATCATAAATTTCTTTAATCGCTTTTTCAGGGTCTGAAGAATTAACCTTGTGAGTCGCACCAAATGATAAAGCAGTTTCCAAGCGGTTATCGTCTAAGTCCACCATAATCAATTTGGCTGGTGAGTAGAACTGAGCTGTCAAGAGAGCAGCCAATCCAACTGGACCTGAACCAATAATGGCTACGCTACAACCAGGTTCTACTTTTCCTTTCAAGACACCAATTTCATACCCAGTAGGCAGAATGTCTGATAGCATAACCAAGGCTTCATCTGACAAGTCTTCTGGAGTGTGGTAAAGAGTGTTATCTGCATGAGGGACACGTAGATACTCAGCCTGCATACCATCAATCAAGTGACCAAAAATCCAGCCCCCTTCGTCTTCACAGTGGGCATAAATTCCTTTTTTACAGTAGTAGCATTTACCACAGGCACAGACACAAGAAATCAAGACCTTATCGCCTTTTTTGAAGTTCGAAACTCCTTTTCCAACTTCTTCCACAATCCCAATCCCTTCGTGACCAAGAATGGTACCACTTTGGCAAGCAGGGACATCCCCTTTGATAATATGGAGGTCTGTTCCACAAATAGTGGTTTTTACGATACGCACAATAGCGTCTGTTGGCTTGCGAATAACTGGTTTGTCTACATCAACAAAAGAAGCAAGTCCTGGTTTAACATAAGTATAGGCTTTCATAAAGCACTCCTCCGTTTTTTAAATGTACTATTTATAATATAATTGCAAGCCTTTTCAATTGGCTCTTTAGGTATTTTTGTGATATTTTTAACTTTTTTATTTACCGGTAAAGCAATGTAGATAAAAAAGCAGAAGCTAGCCTCTAACTTCTGCTTTCTCTCTTATGACTCATCTCCAATTTTTCTGATACCTGCAACAAAAATCGAAGATAATAATAATTGGGTAACACTCAACTGATCAAATCCAAAAATGTAATGTGCTAGCAAATGAAATAAGAAAACAAACAAAAACAAAGATAATAAAATCTTACACATAGATTTAAGCCCAGAAATTAATCCGTCCATTATTTGGATATACATCCCTAGCATCAACCCATTGAGCTACCGCATAACCTACATTGTAGAAAATGTTAATATAATCAAATATACGTTCAAGAAGTTCAGATAACCGATTGCTATAAATGCCTAAACGAATAGCAGCTTTTTTAGCTACCCTACTTAAAGTAGCTTTAGCAACTGCCAATCCTTTTTTCTTTACCAAATTACCAATGCCTGCCACACCACCGGAAATAGCAGTAGCAATTAGATTTTCTACTTTTTTAAACTTTTTTCATTTTTTCAAGTACAGTTTTTCAAATTATAGTAAAAAGAGCCAGAATTATACTGACTCTTCTATTGATTATTAAACTTAGAAGCACGTTCTTCTCCCCACCAATAGGGCATTAGTTCTGCGGCTTTCACTGTCTTTCTTGTATCGTAGTCCATCATGAATTCTGCATCTTTATTTTCAGCGTTCAACTCTAAAAGGAATTCTCTGCAAGCGCCACAGGGCATTCCTGAACTTCCACCATAAGGTGCTTTATCTCGAAAGGCTAATACTTTCTTAACCTTAGTTTGTCCTGAAAATTGGTACATATTGAAGAGGGCCGCCCGTTCTGCACAGAGATGGAAAACACCACAGGTTCCCTCCATACAGAAACCTGTAAATATTTGTCCATCTTCTGCTTCTACTGCAGCTACAACATGATTGGCATAAACAAAGTCTGATACTTCATGTGGATTGTATAGTTTCTGTGCTTCTTCGTACATCTTTTCCCAGATGTCCATTATTGTACCCTTCTTACTTAGAGATTTCCTTTAACATATTTTCGATATGCTGGATTGATTTTTCACGACCTAACAAGAAGATAGTATCTGGCAATTCTGGCCCATGCATTTCACCTGAAACTGCGATACGAATAGGCATGAAAAGATTTTTCCCTTTAATACCTGTTTCCTTTTGGACTGCTTTAATTTGTGGGAAGATATTCTCTGTCACGAATTCATCATCTGTCATCACTTCGAGTTTTGCTTTGAAGGCTTCAAGAACTGTTGGGACTGTTTCACCTGCCATGACTTCTTTCTCAGCCTCAGTTAATTCTGGGAAGTCTGAGAAGAAGAGGTCTGTCAATGGGATAATCTCATCTACTGATTTCATTTGTGGTTTATAGAGCTCAACTAATTTTTCAGCCTTGTCAGTCAATCGACCTGCTTCTTCTAGGAATGGTTTTGCCATTTCAAAGATAGTTTCTAGGTCTGCATTCTTGATATAGTCATTGCTCATCCAGTCTAGTTTTTTCTGGTCAAAGGCTGCTGGAGACTTGCTGAGGCGATTTTCATCGAACAGTTTAATGAGTTCTTCACGAGAGAAAATCTCATCTTCGCCACCTGGGTTCCAACCAAGAAGAGCAATAAAGTTAAAAACTGCTTCTGGAAGGTAACCTTTCTTACGGTAATCTTCTATAAATTGAAGTGTATTAGTATCACGTTTAGATAACTTCTTACCAGTCTCAGAGTTGATAATCAAGGTCATGTGACCGAACTCTGGAGCTTCCCAACCAAGTGCTTCATAAACCATGAGCTGTTTTGGTGTATTAGCGATGTGGTCGTCTCCACGGATTACGTGAGAAATCTGCATATCATGGTCATCGATGACAACGGCAAAGTTGTATGTTGGATAACCGTCTTTCTTTTGGATAACCCAGTCACCACCGATATTGCCACCTTCAAATTCGATATCACCTTTGACCATATCATGCCACTTGTAGATACCTGTCTCATTGACAGCCAAACGAACAGTTGGGATGATCCCTGCTGCTTCACGTTCTGCGATGTAAGCTGCTTTTTCTTCTTCACTCATACCAAGGTATTCATTGATGTAGCGTGGTGTTTCGCCAGCTACTTCTTGGCGTTCGCGTTCAGCTGCCAACTCTTCTTCTGTAACGTAAGATTTATAGGCTTTTCCTTCAGCTAATAGTTGGGCAATGTATTTTTGATACAAGTCCAAACGCTCAGACTGGCGATAATTCTCATGTGATTCTGGACTTTCATCCCAATCCATGCCTAACCAGCGAAGGTTTTCAAGTTGTGAACGTTCACCATCCTCGACATGGCGTTTACGGTCAGTATCTTCGATACGAATGAGAAATGTTCCACCATGATGGCGCGCATACAAGTAATTAAACAATGCTGTACGGGCATTCCCGATGTGTAGTAGTCCTGTTGGACTTGGTGCGTAACGTACGCGGATATCTTTTGACATAGTTTCTCCTATAAAGTCTCTAGGCGTCTGCCTTTTTGCTCTCTATATTATATCACAAGTCTTGGCTGAGTCCAATTTCTATGGATAAAGAGAGTAAAAAGAGTGGACAAACCACTCTTTTCTTCTATTATTACAGACGTGCGTTAAGTTCTTTGCTCAATTCTTCAAATCCTGGTTTTCCAAGAAGGGCGAACATGTTACGTTTGTAGGCTTCAACACCTGGTTGGTCAAATGGGTTGATAGCATTCAAGTAACCTGAAAGAGCGATAGCCAATTCGAAGAAGTAGATTGTATAACCAAGAGTGAAAGCGTCTTGCTCTGGAAGAGTCACGTACATGTTTGGTACATCACCGTCTGTGTGTGCAAGAAGAACACCGTCAGTTGCTTTTTTGTTTACAAAGTCAACGTCTTTTCCTTGAAGGTAACCAAGTCCATCAAGGTCTTCTTCCAAAGTAGGAATAATCACATTTTTACGAGGTTTGTCAACACGAACAACTGTTTCAAACATGATACGAGTTCCTTCTTGGATAAATTGACCAAGTGAGTGCAAGTCAGTTGAGAAGTTGGCTGAAGTTGGGTAGATACCTTTTTGATCTTTTCCTTCTGATTCACCAGCCAATTGTTTCCACCACTCTGAGAAGTATTGAAGTGATGGCTCGTAGTTTACCAAGATCTCAGTTGCATAGCCTTTACGGTAAAGAATGTTACGAACTGCTGCGTATTGGTAAGCTTCGTTTTCAGAGATTTTATCTGAAGTGTAGTCTTTGCGAGCTGCATTCGCACCTTCCATAAGGGCTTTGATGTCAGCTCCTGATGCTGCGATTGGAAGCAAACCAACAGCTGTCAATACTGAGAAGCGTCCACCGATGTCATCTGGAACAACAAATGTTTCCCAACCGTTAGCGTCTGCTTCAACCTTAACAGCACCTTTTTGGCGGTCAGTTGTTGCATAGATACGTTTGTTGGCTTCTTCTTGACCGTATTTCTTAACCAAAAGTTCTTTGAAGACACGGAAAGCAATCGCTGGTTCAGTTGTTGTACCTGATTTAGAAATCACGTTTACTGAGAAATCTTTATCAGCTACGTACTCTACCAAGTCAGCAAGGTAAGTAGATGAGATTGAGTTTCCTGCGTAAAGGATTTGTGGAGCCTTGCGTTCTTCTTTTGTTTGCAAGTTTGCAAAGTGGTGGTTCAAGAAGTCGATTGCTGCTTTGGCACCAAGGTAAGATCCACCGATACCGATCACAACTAAAACATCGCTGTCTGATTTGATTTGCTCAGCAGCTTTCAAGATACGGTCAAATTCTTCGCGGTCGTAGTTTTCAGGAAGGTCCAACCATCCCAAAAAGTCGCTACCAGCACCAGTTCCTTTACGAATCAATTCATCTGCTGCTGTTACTTGTGATTGCATGTATTCCACTTCATGTGGTGCAACAAATTTGTCTAAAACTTTTGAATAATCAAATTTAATATGTGACATGTTATTCCTCCAATATTTCTTCTTTTCTATCATAACGCTTACCTTCGTTTTTTTCAAGCTTTTTTGTCGAATTTCTCCAATTTTTATCAGAATTCAAACGTTTGCGTAAAAATGTCACATTCCAAAAATTTTGAAAAAATAAAAGAAAGAACGACTAGATGTTCCAGTCGTTACAGTTCATTCAATAAATACTCAAATAATTCTAAATTACCATCTTCTTCATTAACCAGAAACTCTGGATGCCACTGCAAACCGATAATGCGGTGTTCGTCGATAGATTCAATCGCTTCAATGGTTTGATCTCTCGGATCAATAGCAGTTACACGGAAATTAGATGCCAATTCTTTGATACTCTGACGATGGACGGAATTGACCTGACTTTCTTTTCCAAATAGCTTGGCAACCACGCTTCCTTCCACTGTCTCAATAGAGTGAGATGTTCCGAAAGGTAGTCCTTGCCAGTGACCTTCGATTTCTTGATTGAGGGTTCCACCAAAGGCAACATTGACAAGTTGAACACCGCGACAGATTGCCATAATTGGTTTATTCTGACGGAGTGCTTCTTTCAAGAGTGCCAATTCAAATTCATCACGGACCAGATTATAATCATCGCTCTCGATGGTCTTTTTCTCTCCATAAAACTGAGGATGAACATTTTGGCCTCCTGTCAAAATCAATTTGTCAATCATTTCTACATAATCGCGTACAACTGACTCATCACCAACAGGAATGACTAGAGGGAGACCACCGACTTGACGAATGCTCTCTGCGAATCTACAAGATACAGATGAATGAATGTTTTTACCTTCTATGTCTACGGGACATAGATTTGCAGCAACTCCTACAACGGTTCTAGGCATGATGTCTCTCCTTTCGAATATTAATACTCTTCGAAAATCTCTTCAAACCACGTCAGCATCGCCTTACCGTATATATGTTACTGACTTCGTCAGTNNGGCTAGCTTCCTAGTTTACTCTTTGATTTTCATTGAGTATAACGATAGTCCTATCATATCACTCAAAGCGTCTTTCGTCTAATATGTTTTTTTTAAGACTGTGATAAAAATTTTTTATGGACAAGAAAAAGCTGCCCCATAGGACAACTTCTTTCTTATTCAAAAACAAATTGATTGTGATAGAGTTCTGAGTAGAATCCACCTAGTTTCAAGAGTTCATGGTGGTTACCACGTTCAATGACCTCTCCATCTTTAAGGACAATAATCTGATCAGCATTGAGAATAGTTTTCAAGCGGTGGGCAATAACGAAACTGGTTTTGCCTGCTACAACTGCCTCCATGGCATGCTGAATCTTGCTTTCTGTCACCGTATCTACGTTTGAAGTGCCTTCATCGAGAATGAGAACTTCTGGATCTGTCATCAGGGTTCGAGCAATGGAAATCAATTGCTTCTGCCCTGTCGAGAAGATACTCTGCTCATCATCAATAAGAGTATCGTACTTATCAGGCAAACTTTCGATATAGTCGTGAATGTGGCTTGCTTTGGCTGCTGACTCAACCATTTCCTGACTGGCATCTGGCACACCGAAACGGATATTGTCTCGAATGGTTCCGCTAAAAAGAACGGAATCTTGCAAGACAATTCCCACCTTGCTTCTGAGACTATCTAAATCATAGTCACGAATGTCTTTACCATCAAAATAAATACCACCAGCATCAACATCATAAAAGCGATTGATGAGGTTCATAATAGTCGTTTTCCCTGACCCTGTCGGACCAACAACTGCTGTCATCTGGCCTTTAGGGGCAGAAATGCTGACATCTTTCAAAATAGGTTTATCAGGCAAGTATGAAAAATCAATATGACTGATTTCAACACCTTCTTGTAACTTAGTGAAGATTGGAGCCTTTTCAGGTCGGATTTCTTCCTCTGCATCAAACATTTCCTGTATCCGTTCAGCCCCCGTAAAGGCTAACTGAAGACTTCCCCAACTAGCCGCAACTTGGATAATAGGCTGGTAGTACTGCTGTGAAAATTGGGCAAACATAACAATCAAACCTAGGGCTGTACTTGTTTCAATAGACTTATCATTCAAAAGTACAGCTGAACCAGCAAAGATAACGATGGCTGTGTTGACCAGACTCATCCCATTCATGACAGGGAAAAGAATTCCTGAGAACATTCTTCCTTTAAAGGTTGCCTTGCGCACGCGCTCATTTTGTTCAAGAAATCCTGCCATCATATCCTCTTGAATTCCTTGCACAATGACAGCTTTTTGGCCTGAGATACTCTCATCCATATAGGCGTTGAGTTTCCCTACCTCTTTTTGCTGGAGGTTGGTGTATTTGCGGGCCATTTTTACAATAAAAATCAGCATGAGGAAGGCAACTGGTGTGCTGGCAATAGTGATAAGAGCCAGCGTCACATTTCTCGAAAACATGACAAGAATCAGACCAATGTATAAAACAATATTGCTCATGACCTGAATCAAGCTCTCGTTAAAGGCTTGGAGGATATTATCCAAATCACTGGTAAAACGAGACAGGATATCGCCATCTTGTCGGCGGTCAAAGAAAGAAACCGTCAAGCGAGCAAGCTTACCGAAGAGGCCTTTGCGCATCTCGTTGGTCGACTCTGCAATCACGCGCGTCATGAGACACATGTATATGACACTGGAGATAAAGAGAACCAAAACCAGCAGGCCAAGATTGACCATGATTCCTGATAGGCTTTGCCAAACAAGTTCTGGATTGCCATCTTGATAAGCTTGAACTAAATTAGCTAGCTGCGTCACCGCTTGACCAGAAAAGACTGGAAAGAGAGCTTGGGCAAGAGTCGCCAGAATAATCATCAGGATGACGACTACAAATGATAGCTTATAGACTTTAAAATAATTCCAAAAAAATTGAACTGTCTTCATTTTACTCCTCCTTTCCTTTCTGTGTTTCATAGATTTCACGGTAAACGGCATTGTTGGCAACCAAGTCTGCATGCGTGCCTTGACCAATCAATCGTCCTTGATCTAGAACCAAGATTTTATCTGCATGGACAACCGAGCTAATCTTTTGCGCGATGATAATGGTTGTCGTCCCCTTCAAGTCCTTATTCAAGGCTTCTTGAACTAGGCGCTCTGACTTAGCATCCAAGGCTGAGGTAGAATCATCAAAAATCAGAATACGTGGATTGCTGACAATTCCACGAGCAATCGACATCCTTTGTTTTTGCCCACCAGAGAAATTGGTTCCCCGTTCCTCAACTGGACTTTCAAAGGTTTTCTCCATACGATGAATGAATTCACTGGCTTGGGCAATATTGGCTGCGCGCTCCATTTCAAATAGAGTAGCATCTCCCTTACCCTGTCTCAAGTTATCTGCAATCGTTCCACTGAAGAGAATGGCACGTTGAAGAACGATAGAGACAGCTTTACGCAGGGTCCCTTCACTCACTTCTCGAATATCCTTGCCTCCAATTTTGATGGCTCCTTCCTGTGGGTCAAAAAGACGTGGAATCAATTGAGCCAAGGTTGATTTTCCTGCACCAGTTGCTCCAACTACACCAACCATTTGACCAGGATCGATGGTAAAGCTCACATCTTTCAGCATCGGTTCCTTGTCCATTGGATAGGTAAAGGTTACATTTTCAAAGCTAAGACTGCCGACCAACTCTTCATCTGGCACATCCTTGAAGGTCATAGCTGGCTCTGCGTCAAGAATTTCTCGAATACGACGCATAGAAATCATGGCACGACTGACAGAATTTCCCAAAAATCCAACCATAACAATGGTAAAGATAATCTGGCTTAGGTAATTGACAAAGGAAGCAATGGAACCAACAACTGATGGATCCGACTGAACCATCCCTGCAACTAGCCAAATAGAGAGGAATACCGCCCCATAACCGACCAACATCATGAAAGGTTCCACTACTGAAAAGGCATACCCAATGTAAAGATTTTGACCGAGTAGCTCGTCTGAAACCTCCGTAAACTTAGCAAACTGCTCTTTTTCTTGGACAAAGGACTTGACCACGCGAACGCCACGCAGATTTTCCTTGGCAATGGCATTGATACGCTCAAGAAGGGTTTGAAACTTGGCAAAACGAGGCCCCATCATTCCCATCATGACGGCAGTCAAACCAAAAATCAAGACTACCATGAGAACAATCACCCACCACAGAGAAGGAAGGGGTTGAACCGCCAGGATAAAGGAACCGATGAACAAGAGGGGAAGTCTGAAAAGAATTTGGAAGGTCATCATGACCACGTTCTGAATCTGGTTGATATCATTTGTCATGCGAACGACTAGATTTCCCGCATTAAATTGTTCAATATTGGCATAAGAAAAGGTTTGGATTTTACGGAAGGCATCCTCTCGAAGGTCGGATGAAACTCCTTGGGCAATATAGGCTGCGAGGACAACATTGAGCCCACCAGCAACCAGACCGACCAAGGCCACACCAATCAACCAAGCCCCGATACTATAAATAGCTTCATATTTTCCAGCAAGGAGGGCGTCTAACACTTCCTGCAGATAACGCGGTTGCAGAAGTGAACTAGCAACCATCAAGCCTGTCATCAGGAGCGAAGCTAAGGCCTGCCACTTGTAGGTTTTTATTTTCTGAATCAGCATACTTTCTCCTTAAAAAATAGACAAAAGGGAGCGACAATGTGTCAGCTCCTTCTCATTCTGTTTGTGTGATGCTATTCTAGCAAAAAAGTGGGAACTTGTCAAAGAAGTCTCCTTGATACAGCTAGATTAACTAGTGAGTCTTGGTTTTATAGTTTCTGTTTTAACTCGACTAAGACATTCATAGCCTGCATAGGTGTCATATTGTAAACATCCAGTTTAGACAATTCTGCTAAAATAGGATGCTCTTCGGGTGTATCAAAGAGTGAAATCTGTTCAGTGACATCACTTGTTTGCCTCATAGGAACTGGACTTTCTGTACCTTGATTCTCTAACTGAGTCAAAATCTTGTCCGCCCTTGCTAAAAGGTCTGCTGGCAAGCCAGCAATCTTGGCAACATGGATACCGTAGGATTTATCAGCTGGACCTGGTTCAATCTTGTGAAGGAAGGTGACCTGCCCATCCTGCTCCAAAGTTGCTACGTGGACATTGACCAAGTGTTCCAAGCTAGACTCCAGACTAGTCAACTCATGGTAGTGGGTCGCAAAGAGGGTCTTGGCTCCGATATGCTCATGGATGTATTCGATGATGGACTGAGCAAGAGCCATCCCATCATAAGTTGCAGTTCCACGACCTAACTCATCAAAGAGAATCAAGGAATTTTTGGTTGCATGCGAAATGGCATTATTGGCCTCCATCATCTCCACCATGAAGGTTGACTGACCCGAAACCAAGTCATCTGCTGCTCCGATACGGGTAAAAATCGCATCAAAAATCGGTAAATAGGCGCTTTCTGCCGGTACATAGGAACCCATCTGGGCCATTATCGCCATCATGGCTAACTGACGCATATAGGTTGACTTCCCGCTCATGTTGGGCCCTGTAATCAGTTGAATACTGGTATCTTCTGCCATCTGAATCGTATTGGGAATATAGGTCTGAGCCCCCATAACCTTTTCAACGACAGCATGGCGCCCTTTCTGGATATCAATTCGCGAATCATCTCCGAATTCAGGTCGAATCAAATGCTGGGTTTCCGCAACAATTGCGAGACTTTGCAGGACATCAACCGTCGCAATTCCTTGAGCTAGAGCCTGCAAACGCTGGATGTATTTGCTGACTTCCTCACGAATACGCATAAAGATTTCGTACTCTAGGTTGGCTGACTTCTCACGCGCCTCCAGCATATCTCCCTCGATACGGGCTAATTCTTCGGTTCCAAAGCGTTCCGAGTTTTTCAGCGTCGCCTTACGGAAAAAATGGGCTGGCACATTTCCCAGTTGCGAATTGGTCACATGGAAATAGTAACCATCCTTTTTATTGTAGTCAATCTTGAGCGTGCTGATGCCAGAGTTTCCTCGCTCCTTAGCCTCAATTTCAGCAATCCAACCAGTCCCTTCTCTGAGAACGCGACGGTACTTGTCTAAGGTCTCATCAAATCCAGTTCGGATAATTCCCCCATCTGTAATCACATGAGGAGCTTCAGGAGCAATCGCTGCGCTAATCAAACTCTCCAACTCAGGGATTGCATCCAGTTGTGCGATGAGATAGGCTAGAGCAGGTTGCTCCATCCCTTCTAAAATCGCACGAATCCGTGGCACACTAGACAAGGTAGTCGCCAACTGCAAGAGATCCTTTGGGTTGGTCTTGCCAAAAGAAACACGACTAGCCAAACGTTCGATGTCATAAACACCCTTGAGACTGTCTGTCAAATCACTACGCTCAAAGAAATGGTCGAGAAAGACCTGCACCACTTCCTGACGTTGGATAATTCGTTCCTTATCAATCATGGGACGATGAATCCAAGAACGCAAGAGACGCATACCCATGGCTGTTTTGGTTTCATCCAAAAGCCAGAAAAGACTGCCTTGCTTCTTGCCTGAACGAGCATTCTCAACCAAATCCAGACTAGCCTTGGTCGCGTAATCCATCTGCAAGTAATCCTTGATTTCATAGCGGATAACAGGTTTGAGGTGGTTCAATTCCCTCATCTGAGTCCGATGAACATACTGGAGTAGCTTACTAGATGCCGCTTGCTCCACAGCTGCCAATCGTGAATCCAGTAAATGAAGGTCTTCAAAGCCTTCTTTTTCATAGGAAAGTACCAGATTCATCTGGCGACTAAGGATTTGTTCCTCTTCCTCAGACAAGTCATAGCCCAGCACCACTTCGCGCGCCTTGAGATTACGGATTTCCCCACAAACCAGTGTGAAATCCAAAAGACCTGTCACATAAAAGTCCCCCGTCACCAGGTCCATATAAGCTAGGCCAAATTGATTGCCAGCACGGTCTATGGCAACCAAAAAATTATTCTGACTGTCCGGCTTACTGCTATCGACCACTGTCCCTGGCGTAATGACCTGAACAACCTCTCGTTTCACAACCCCAACTGCTTGTTTAGGATCTTCCATCTGCTCTGCGATAGCCACCTTATAGCCCTGCTCAATCAAGACATCAATATACTGTTGGGCAGAATGATAGGGAACACCCGCCATAGGAATCGGATTGTCGGCATTCTTGTTGCGACTCGTTAAGGAAATTTCCAGAATCTGCGCAGCATTGACCGCATCCTCATAAAATAATTCATAAAAATCACCCATACGAAAGAGCAAAAAAGCATCTGGATATTGCTTTTTAATCTCCACATACTGTTGCATGCCGGGTGATAGCTTTTCTGTCGCCATTTTCCGTCTCTCCTTGTCAAAAATAAGTCTTGAGAGCAACTCCCAAGACCTTACTTATCTTTCATCAAATCTAGCAAACGATCTTCCATGAGTTTGGCAACGTGCTGGTCTCGACAAATGACCAATAAGGTATTGGCACCAGCAACTGTTCCTAAAATCCATTCATCCTTGTTTGCATCTACAATATTTGCCAAAACAGAAGCTTCTCCCAATTTGGTATGAAGCACCAAGGTAAACTCTGCTCTTGCAACACCTTCTAAATGATGAGACAAAAATTCCACCAAATCAATCTTTTCTGTCTCATTTGCTAGTACATAATACACCATATCATTTTTCTTGACCTTGGTCAAGCCGATTTCGCGCAAATCACGAGACAGGGTTGTCTGCGTCACAAAAACATTGTGCGCCTCCAACCGATCTTGAATTTCTTTTTGTGTACTTAATTTCTCCTCAGTAATCATTTTTTTTATTAACTGATGACGATCTCTTTTTCTCATAAAATCCTCTTATGTGAATATTTATAACTATTTTTATAACTATATTATACCAAAAAAATAGGAGATTTCAAAAATTTTTTCTTCTTTCTTTAAAATTGTGATAAAATAGTAGAAAAGTCCAAAAAGGAGCTCTTAATGAATACAAAAGAATTGATTGCTAGCGAATTGGCTAGCGTCATTGATAGCCTGGACCAAGAGGCTATTTTAAATTTACTGGAAACCCCTAAAAACTCAGAAATGGGAGACATTGCTTTCCCTGCTTTTTCTCTTGCAAAAGTCGAACGTAAAGCACCTCAAATGATTGCGGCTGAACTGGCTGAAAAAATTAACAGCCAAGCCTTTGAAAAGGTTGTTGCAACAGGACCTTACGTCAACTTTTTCCTTGATAAATCTGCCATTTCTGCTCAAGTATTGCAAGCTGTTATCACTGAAAAAGAACACTATGCTGATCAAACTATTGGCAAACAAGAAAATGTTGTTATCGATATGTCTAGTCCCAATATCGCTAAGCCATTCTCTATTGGCCACCTACGCTCAACTGTTATCGGAGATAGCTTGTCACATATTTTCCAAAAAATCGGTTATCAAACAGTCAAGGTCAACCACTTGGGAGACTGGGGTAAACAGTTTGGGATGTTGATTGTTGCCTACAAAAAATGGGGCGACGAAGAAGCTGTAAAAGCTCATCCAATTGATGAACTTCTTAAACTCTATGTCCGCATCAATGCTGAGGCTGAAAATGACCCTAGCTTGGATGAAGAAGCACGCGAATGGTTCCGTAAACTGGAAAATGGAGATGAGGAAGCCCTCGCTCTCTGGCAATGGTTCCGTGATGAAAGTTTGGTGGAATTTAACCGCCTTTACAATGAATTGCAGGTTGATTTTGACAGCTATAACGGAGAAGCCTTCTACAACGATAAGATGGATGCAGTTGTAGACATTCTTTCTGAAAAAGGCCTTCTTGTTGAATCAGAAGGTGCCCAAGTTGTGAATCTTGAGAAATATGGAATTGAACATCCAGCCCTTATCAAAAAATCTGATGGTGCAACTCTCTATATCACACGTGACTTGGCTGCAGCCCTTTACCGTAAAAACGAATACCAATTTGCTAAATCTATCTACGTAGTTGGTCAAGAGCAATCTGCCCACTTTAAACAGCTCAAAGCTGTCTTGCAAGAGATGGGCTACGATTGGAGTGACGACATTACTCATGTTCCTTTTGGTTTGGTTACAAAAGAAGGGAAAAAACTCTCTACCCGTAAAGGGAATGTCATCTTGCTAGAGCCCACTGTTGCAGAGGCTATTAGTCGTGCAAAAGCCCAAATTGAAACAAAAAATCCTGAATTGGAAAATAAAGATCAGGTAGCACATGCTGTTGGGGTTGGAGCCATTAAGTTCTATGACCTCAAGACTGACCGTACAAACGGATATGACTTCGACTTAGAGGCCATGGTATCCTTCGAGGGTGAAACTGGACCTTATGTTCAATACGCCTACGTTCGTATCCAATCGATCTTACGCAAAGCGGATTTCAAACCAGAAACAGCTGGCAACTATAGCTTGAATGATGCTGAAAGCTGGGAAATCATTAAACTCATTCAAGACTTCCCACGTATTATCAACCGTGCGGCAGATAACTTTGAACCTTCTATCATTGCTAAATTTGCAATTAACCTAGCTCAATCCTTTAACAAATACTATGCACATACACGTATCTTGGATGAAAGCCCAGAACGCGACAGCCGTCTAGCCCTCAGCTACGCAACCGCAGTCGTTCTCAAAGAAGCCCTTCGCTTGCTTGGAGTAGAAGCGCCAGAGAAGATGTGATTCAGTACTAACAATTGGAACTAAAGTTCCTAATTGTTAGACGCTAGCCGCGTATGTGCGGACTAGCTAACTGCTTCACTAGTCATGGTCTCTAAATATAATCGATTTAGAGACCATGACGTCGTAACCAGAGATACTTGCCTAAACACTTTACTAATTCACCAAACTAAATAATATCGATTTGGTTTGTTTCATGTCGTAATCTTTTAATTACTTGATTGTTAAGCAATCTAAGTAACTAACGCCAAAGCCTATCAGGTATTTGGCTAGGCGCTTCACTAGTTTTAGGACATAAATATGATCGATTTATGTTCTAAAACGTCGTAATCTTAAAATTATTGGAACTAAAGTTCCTAATTGTTAGACGCTAGCCGCTTATATGCGGACTAGCTAACTGCTTCACTAGTCATGGTCTCTAAATATAATCGATTTAGAGACCATGACGTCGTAACTAGAGACACTTGTCTAAACGCTTTACTAATTCATCTAACCAAATAATATCGATTTGATTTGGTTCATGTCGTAATCTTTTAATTACTTGATTGCAAAGTAGTCTAAGCAACTAACGCCAAATCCTATCAGGGATTTGCTTAGACGCTTCACTAGTAAAGAAACATAAATATTATCGATTTATGTTTCTTTACGTCGTAACCAGAGACACTTGCCTAAACGCTTCACTAATTCACCTAACCAAATAATAGACTTCCTGCAAAACTAGAATCCTAGTTCATGATTGATAATACCAGCAATCAAATTCATTCGTAATCCGAAGCGTTTACGATGATTTCGATAGGTTGTTGAAAACATTTTAAACGTTTTTACT
>NZ_VMKU01000039.1:0-2229 GCF_013276315.1 Streptococcus sp. 2741
ATCGTTTGGATCTGAACCTGCGTCTTTTTCTACAACATCAGGGAAACCGTCTCCATCGGTATCTTTGGTATCTGGATTTGACTTAGGATCGTTTGGATCTGTTCCTTCTGCCTTTTCTACCTTATCAGGGAAACCGTCTCCATCGGTGTCTGCCGTTTCATCTGGCCCTGATAAGACGTATCGAGGATAACCGTTATCCCAATTCTCCATTCCTGCGAGAATAGGAAGTTGAGAAAGAACTACACCGTTTTTTGCATCTGCTTCAATCTCCCACTTATAAGCATTGTGACTTCTGTTTTCCCAAGAATTCAATCCGAACGACAATAAGTTTTGATCTTTCCATTTTGTTGCGATTTCTGAACCCGATCCTGTAGATGTAACATTAGTCCAGAATTTATCCCAATTAGCTTTATTTCCGCCTCGATGAGGTGGTTTCAGAAGCTCTCTTGTGGGGGATTTAAAATTGGTCAAATTCAGATCATTTTTCAAGCGAAATTCTTTTCCTCCTCCTCCTGTAACACCAGCAGAAGTAAAGGTTTTTATTGTTATGGTTTCTTCTCTTAATCCTTCTGGCAACCAAACATTCAAGCCCGGCCGACGCCATAGTTCATAATTATCATTAAAAATTATCGTGTACTTAACGTGTGTTCCTCCACGAGAAATCTCGGTTCTAATTTTCATTGTTTGTCTGGCGGCATTAGCCTCGGATTTTGAATCTCCTAAATATATTATATTATCATCCGCAATATAGTGCGCATACACCTTTTGCGAACCAAGACCTAAAAATGCAAGTCCGACTAAAACCGATGCCGCGCCAAATTTAAATTTTCTGAGAGAGTAGCGAAAGGCTTTCTCTCCACCTTTTTTCTTATTTTGTATCAATTTCAACAATTATTTTTCTCCTTATGTTCTAAGTAATTCTTTCTGTGAACTCCAAGGCCAGCCAGCTTTTTTCTGACTTCAGAAAGCCTCAAGTGTAGCCGTCTGCTTCCTGGGTATCAATGATGGCAAAGACTCCTACAGGGCAAAAACCATGCTCTGGATAGTCCAAGCCTGGTAATAAGCAGAGGTACCAACGCCTGTAGATACATACCAGGTGCTCCTTCATCGCTCAAACCGCCATTATGTTGGATGACAATCCTATCGATAGCTAAACGATTGTCATCGCTATTCATGATTTCTTCGTCGACATCAGCGATAAGACCTGAAAATAAATCACCATTTATCCGTTTTGTTTTAACCTTAATCACCTCCTAGTTATCTTCCTTTAGGTGTTGAAACATTGAAATCTGCACTCTTTCCATTTCTAAAAAACCATCTACTAGCTACTCAACCACATCCGTACTGGTTAGACCATAAGCTTGTTTAACAGTCTCCGTCTAAACTGAGTTTTCTTTCAAATGCACCGAGACAAACTCAAGTTTCAAGGAAGTTCCTGTCTTTTAAGCACAAAAAACAAACCGGACCTTGAGTTGTTTTACGCTGTAAATTCCATTTTTTCATACTGCTTTCCAGTCAGGCTATTCTTTCCCTGACTATAGGTTTTCTTTTACCCCCTCGATTTTTCTTGCATTGGAGTGGAGTTTCCGCAGGCACACCCGCTTCTTTAGACTGGATGCCTTCCCACTTGATTATTTCGTCAGAGATTATCCCTTCACAGATCTTGACAAAGAATGTAAAAGGCTTGCTTTCACCTGCGTATTTATTTCTCAGTCAGACACTGGTAGAGAAACTTTTCTCGTTCTAAAAGTTGCGCTGCCTTCTGATAGGATATCCAGTGTTCCTTGCTATTATAAATACCAAGCAATCCCTCACAAAGCAACCCCATGCTTGAAAGCACAACAGAGACAAGGCGATAGTAATCGCCCGGCATGGGAATGGCACAAAAAATCGCAATCAAAAAACCGGAAACAATCTCAGCAATCTCCAAGACCTTGTAGCGTCTGAGATGCTGGAAACTTTCCCCCTGAAAGCAGGTGATTTGCTTTTCCAATCACTCTGTCATATAGACTTCTTCTGGTGTCATATAGAACTCCTCTCTGTTTTGTTTACCACTATCATAATAATACATAATAGAAAGTGAATCAACTTGTAGATTGTAAAACTAGACTTCCTGCAAAACTAGAATCCTAGTTCATGATTGATAATACCAGCAATCAAATTCATTCGTAATCCGAAGCGTTTAGATGATTTCGATAGGTTGTTGAAATCATTTTAAACGTTTTTACT
>NZ_VMKU01000004.1:0-17775 GCF_013276315.1 Streptococcus sp. 2741
TTTTCATTGAGTATGAAATAAGATATGCACAAATTGATTAGAAAAGTCAAATGAATTTCTACAAATGTTTTAGCAATCGCAATCTACTTGTCTAGATTCAATCTGATATATTTTCGATTTAATGATATGGTATTTAAAACCTCCAAAGCAGCTTGCTCCATTATTTTACTTACGTGAGTGTAGATGTTATTTATTGTTTTAGCGTCTTTGTGTCCCACTCTAACCATTATAGCTTTTAATGGGATATTCTTCTCAGCTAGTGTACTAAAGAGTGTGTGCCTGAAAATATGGGAACTAAGGGGCTGGTTTATCGGTTTCGCTAGTTTAGTATTTGCCTTTTGAAAAGTGATCTTAAATGCCTTTCTCTAAATTTACATATCACTATTGTTTAACAAAATATAATCTGCTTTAGGTCACTTATTCTTTTTTGAAATGTAGAATGAACTTTTTCAAAGTTTTTCGAATCTTTTAAAATCTGTTTGTTTTATATCGTCATTCTCCCTCTTTTTTAATTCTCCCTATACAGCCTGACAACTTTTCCGATGGTGCGAATACGGTTGCTTTCGTCTAGGCAGATGTCGGGGTATTCGGGATTGAGTTTTTTGAGGTAGCCTTGGCGGAGTTTCTTGACATAGTTAGCACCGTCTACTTGGAAGATACCGATGGTATTATAGTCAATCTGTGGGGGATTCTTGATAAATAGGTAGTTGCCGTTTCTTATCTTTGGCTCCATGGACCTGCTGACGACATAAGCGATTACGTCGTAGTCGTCTGAGATTTCATCCTCATAGAATGGAAACTCATATCTAAATCGTCATCCTGCATCGAGCGGCTACCTGCAGAGATAAACTACCTAACACGAGAGTAAGTAGTCTGTCTGTAGTCGTCCAGTCTGATGATTTTTATGATACTTCGTTTATCTTCGTTTTTCTGCTCATACAGTTGCCTCTCGGCATAGGTCAGGAATTTACCTTGTCTGGGTGATGCCCGTTGGTCGTAGATAGATTGGATATCGCTAGGAGAATCCTTTTGAACTGGAGGAAAGAGGCATCAATCAAGCTACTGAATACTTTAGCTAAGTCAAATATAGTATTTTTCTTAGTAGACCTAACCCTTTTTTCATAATTTCCAATGGTGTTTTTACTTATACCTATCTTAGTACCCAATTCTTATTGAGTCCAACCATTACTAGTCTGTATTGTTTTATTTTTAGCTTCTAACAATCGCAATCTCTTCTTTATCTACGAATGAAATCGCTTTCTGTTTTTATAAGTAAAGCATAACGCGAAATCCACGAAAATGAAAACTTTGTTGTGTTTTCGTAAAAAAATTGTTGACAGAGCACGAAACGCCTATTATAATTAAATCAAGCTTAAGGAAATAACAAAAAAAACAAATCGGAGGGAAAGACGATGAGCATATTAAATGAGAAAGTAATCAATATCTGTAAATCAGTAGTTAAAGAAACTTTAATCCAAGACATTTAGGAGAAAAAGATGAAGAAATCAAGAAAATTAGCCATATTAGGAATCTGTTCAGCTTTGTTTTTAGGCTTGGCAGCTTGTCAGCAAGATGCTACAACTTCGAATGGGACGAGTCAAAGGCAAAGTAGTTCAACGAAAGTTCCATGGAAAGCTTCATACACCAACCTAAACAATCAGGTAAGTACAGAAGAGGTCAAATCTCTCTTATCAGCTCACTTGGATCCAAATAGTGTTGATGCCTTTTTTAATCTCGTTAATGATTACAATACCATTGTCGGCTCAACTGGCTTATCAGGAGATTTCACTTCCTTTACTCACACAGAATACGATGTTGAAAAAATCAGTCATCTCTGGAATCAAAAGAAGGGTGATTTTGTTGGAACCAACTGCCGTATCAATAGTTATTGTCTTTTGAAAAATTCAGTCACCATTCCAAAACTTGATAAGAATGATCAATTGCTTTTCCTAGATAACGATGCGATTGATAAGGGGAAGGTCTTTGATTCACAAGATAAGGAAGAGTTTGATATTCTATTTTCGAGAGTTCCAACTGAGGCAACGACGGATGTCAAGGTTCACGCTGAAAAGATGGAAACATTCTTCTCCCAATTTCAATTCAACGACAAAGCTCGAATGCTATCTGTAGTCTTGCACGACAATCTGGATGGTGAGTATCTGTTTGTAGGCCACGTTGGAGTCTTAGTACCGGCTGATGACGGTTTCTTATTTGTAGAGAAATTGACTTTCGAAGAGCCCTACCAAGCGATTAAATTTGCCAGCAAGGAAGATTGTTACAAGTATTTAGGCACCAAGTATGCGGATTATACAGGCGAGGGACTGGCTCAGCCTTTTATCATGGATAATGATAAGTGGGTTAAACTTTAATGGTGGTATGATATGACAGTAATCCTAGGACTTTTATTTCTATTTTTGATGAGTTGGTGGGTTATTTCAATCGTTAATAGCCAGAAACCACGAAAAAATGAAACATTTATTGGCTATATCCAAAGATACGATATTGATGGGAATGGCTATCAATCAGAAGTATGGGAAGTGACTGAGGAGGAAGATTTATAATTAAAGAACAGACTCGTCTTTACAGTATTGCACCTATTTCCAGATAGTCCATTTGTAGTTTTATCCAGATTGCTATATAATTTAATTTAGAGAAAATAGGAGGACTAATCAGATGGAATTAAAAGATTTTACAGAAAAAGAACAGGAAATGATTAAGAAGGGGCTGACTACGTCTAAGATTAGTGACAAGGAAACTGCTGAGAAGATTTTTGCACTAGTACCACAAGACTTGATTAAGCGCATTCCGTTTTTCGTCAGAAAACATGCTACGACACGTACGATTAAACGCATTTCAATCGAACACCCTGAGCTTTACGCTGCAGCTCAAACAAGTGGTGAGATTCCAGAAAAAGAACGAGAAGAATTACGTCAGATTATCACAACTATCTTTGAACAAAAGATGAATAAGCATAGTATTAAGTAGAGAATGAAAAAATATTTTATTGGTGGTTTGGGAAGTAATGTCTATCATAGCAAGGATATTCTTCAAGAACTAGATTCTCAGGTTTATTTTCTAAATCCATATGAAAAACATCTTCGAGATGAAACAGAATTGAAATCATGGTTTAAAAAATCGATAGAAGAGGAAGAATCTATCTGTCTGATAGGCCATTCTCTTGGAGGAGATTTGGCTCGTTATCTCGCATCGGAATTTCAAGAAGTGAAGAAACTGATTCTTTTGGATGGTGGCTATCTAGATTTAGATAAGATTTTACCTTTAGATACAGAGTTAGAGGAAACTAAAAATTATATCAAATCTCAAATTGTTTCGGACTTAGCTCTTCTTATTTCTAAAGAAAAATCTGAAGCAAAGCATTGGTCAGAAAATATGGAGAAAGCCGTAAGGCAGTCCTATCACTGGAATTCTGAGTATAATAGATATGAGTTGGCTATAAATTATGAAAATATAGAAGCGATACTCCGCTTACGGAGAAAAATACAAGCTTTTAAGAGAGAAGTGGGAGATACCTTATTTATTAGTCCTCGCTATCCTAATGAAGCTACATGGAGAGAGGAAACACTAAAAGAATTACCAGATTATTTTGATACTATTTTTCTAGAAAACGTTGGCCATGAGCTTTATACTCAAGCACCCAAAAAAATCGCTAGTATGATTAATGAGTGGCTCTCTTATTCTCACTGAGTTGCTTGTATGGCTTGAAATGGTATAAGATGAAAATCTACAAGTCACTAATTCTCATATAACAAAAAAAACGAACAGGCTCTTTTCTGTCATTCAGAAGAGAACTTGTTCGTTTTTATCTTGATTTTCTTAAAAAGCTCGATAAACATAGGGATTTTCTGGTTTATCGACTTTTGTAAAGCTGTCGATTTCCAAGGTTGGGAGATTTTGTTTGAGTTCTTTATGGTAGTGATTGAGCAGTTTTCCTTTGGCCGTAATCCAAGTGTTGTTTTCATACTGCCGGGTATTTCCCTTGGTCAGCAATCCATAGACACCAGAATCTGCGATACAGTGGATAATGCCGAATCGGAACAGAAATTGACTATTGGCATGACTGGGGTCGTTATAGACAAAGCCTGTAAACTGGATTGTCTTGCCCTCAAACTCATCTGGATAGTCGTAGATAGCCTCCATGACCTCCATATAGTTTTCATTAGTGATCTGAATGCTATCCTGGGACAAGTATTTATCCGCCGCCGTTCGCATTTCCTTTTCATAGGCTGATTTTGAAAAATAAGAACTGGTGTCTGGTTTCAAATATTGGCTTGTCGTCCCTTCACTTGTCTGAATGGCTAGATCCGTTCCTTCCGATAGGGGGAAATGATAACCTTTAGCAGAAACGGTCTGAGAATCCAAGCTAACAGTTGGGAAAGTTAAGCCGATGACAAGTGGAATAGCCAGAAGAGAAATACTCGTCATCTTGGCCAATCGGCTGTTCAGATGACTGTGGGTTTTGACTTGCTTCATCCAGATATACAATTGAACAATTGCCAAGATAAAGGAAAGCACCATGGAGATATAGGCCAGATAGGAATAGTGCATGTTGATGTACTGGTTTAGTTTGCCCGACAGATGGAGGTAAATAGTCAGTTCAAAATAGCCAGCTAAAACTAAAAATCGAATCATAGGATGACTCCAATCAAGAGAGAATAGGCTAAAACGACCAGAGTCACAATCGTAATGAAGTGACTAATAAATCGTGCTTTCAAGTAATTTTTCATCATGAGAATATTTTTGATATCCAGCATTGGGCCAATGACGAGAAAGGCCAGAACTGGAGCCAAACCGAAACTCGAGAGAAGAGAAGCACCTATAAAGGCATCCGCCTCACTACAGAGCGAAAGAAGAAAGGATAAAATCATCAAGAGCAGGATGGCAAAAAGAGGGGTCGCACTGATAGAGGTCAGAATCCGAGTCGGAACGTAGACCTGTATTATAGAAGCAAAGAGGCAGCCAAATACCAAATAACGCCCCGTATCAAAAAATTCATCAATGGCCTGCACAAAGACCTGAAAAACTTTTTTTGCAGAACTAAAGTAAGAAAAATCATGCTCATGACAAGTCAGACGATTTTCTTTCTGAATCGGTTCTTGCCAGAAAAATCCTAGAAAAATTCCTAGTATTACAGCCACAAGAATGGAACCCAGAGCTCGTAATAGGGCGACATGGAAGGAGTTGCCAAAGGCAGAATAGGTCGCAAAAAGAACAATGGGATTGATAACAGGTGCTGTCACAAGAAAGGGAACGGCCGTGTAACTGGGAACCTTCTTTTCCAGAAAACGATTGATAATCGGGACGATTCCACATTCACAAGAGGGGAAAAGTATTCCAACGAAGGTGCCAAAAAAGATTCTTCCCCAACGATTTCGAGGGAGAAAATGATAAACCTTGTCAGGTGTGATATAAACCTCAATCAGCCCTGAGACAATGCTTCCTATCAGAACGAAAGGGAGGGCTTCAATGATAATGGAGAGGAAAATAGCCCCAGTCTGAAGTACACTAGATGGGAGTTGTTGAAAAGCAGTCATCTAGTTTTTCTTTTCTGCTTTGGCTTTTTTCTCTTTGTCATCAGGGAAAGTGACTTGTTTCAAATCTGGGAGTTTAGCAAACTCTTCAAACATCTTGTCCAAGTCGTCTCGTTTTGTAAATTTTACAGCCATAGGTGTACCTCGATTCTAAATTCTACCTCTATTATACTATTATTTTGAGGAAAAGGGAAAAGTTAAAATTGAGTATCTAACGAATAATAGAGTTTGATATATCCTGATATACACTATGATTGTGATATAATAGTTGTGGAATAACGGAGGAAATTATGGATCATGAAAAAAATCGGTCAGATTACCGATGAAGTAAAAGAAATTTTTGATATTGTTCTTGAAGCGAGCGACATAAAGGTCAACAAAGACGGTTTGAGAAGCCATATGATAAAAGGCCATCACAATGATGTGATTCATCATATTGAAGACCTGGAACTCATACTAAGGAACCCAGATTTCGTCGGCATCAATCCACGAGAGAAAGACGCCAGTTTTGAATATGTAAAAAGATTTGATAATAATGTTCTTGTTGCGATTAAGTTGCGATTAAGTTACATAAAAGTGGAGATTTCTTTTATGTTCCGACCATGTATCGTTTACAAGATTACAAGTTACAAAGTCGTATTAAGTCTGGTAGATTGAGAAAACATAACATTAAATTGTCTGAAAATTTATTGACAGATTAGAAAAAACATAGTATAATGAAACGTAAAATGAATTCAGGTTTCCTGAACCGATAGGAGTATACAATGAAAAAACTAGGTTTTGTCCTTTTATCTTCAGCCTTGCTATTGACAGCTTGTGCTAATAACCAATCTAAGCCAAGCAATACGAGTGATTCGTCCAAGGTGACAGCCTTGTCTGAAGACAAGCAAAAAATGCTTGATAAGGCTACTGCTGACTATAAGACTTTTGTGCAAGACCAAATCGATAAACTGTTGACAGATACAGAAGGCTTTGTCAAACTGTTGAAAGAAGGTAAGTTAGAAGAAGCTAAGAAGGTCTATCCACTGATTCGTATGTCTTATGAGCGTTCAGAACCGATTGCCGAGAGTTTTGGTGAGTCAGATGTCAAGATTGACTTCCGTTTGGCAGACTACATGGACGAAAACAAGACAGAAGAGGGATGGTCAGGTTTCCACCGTATTGAGCGTATCCTTTGGGAAGACAATACAACTAAAGGAACTGAAAGCTATGGTGATCAGTTGGTCAATGATATCAAGGAATTGAAAGCCAAGATTGCAACTGTTGATGTGGACTACAAGGTTATGCTGACTGGGGCAGTCGACTTGCTTAACGAAGTTGCAACAAGTAAGATTACAGGGGAAGAGGAAATTTATTCTCATACAGACTTGTATGACTTCCGTGCCAATATCGAGGGAGCTGAGAAGATTTTCCAACTCTTTAAACCTTTGCTTGAAAAATCAGACGCTAACCTAGTTAAAGAATTGGAAGCGGACTTCAAGTCTGTCAATGATTTGTTGGACAAACACATGACCGACAAGGAACACTACAAGCTCTATACAGATTTGACAACAGAAGATACCAAAGAATTGTCAGAAGCTGTGACAAAACTTGGTGAGCCTCTATCACAAATGGGTAAATTTCTTAGTGGAGAATAAGAGTCATGACTGAAAAAGACGAAAAGTTTTTTGAGAAGAAAATGGACCGTCGAGAATTTCTAAAAAAAGCAGGGATTGGAGGGGCTGGTTTAGCGCTAGGACTCTCTGGTGCTTCTGCTTTTTTCGCACCTAAGCTAGGAAGTCAGGAAAAAATCTCGTACGGAAATGAAAAAATTGCTTTTTATGGCAAGCATCAAGCTGGGATTAGTACGCCCATGCAAAAGAATATCTATTTTGTTGTCTTGGACCTGCATACGACGGATAGAGATAAGATTATCCAGCTATTCAAGGATTGGACGGATTATAGTGCCAAGTTGGTTGAGGGGGAATTGGTCAAAAAAGATGGCCAGAATGCTCTCTTGCCTCCGAGTGATACTGGTGAGACAGTCGGGCTCAACCCTCATCGTTTGACGCTGACTTTTGGTGTGTCTGCGAGTTTCTTGAAAAAGATGAACTTGGAAAACAAGCGTCCTCAAGTTTTCAGGGATTTACCGCCTTTTCCTAAAGAGCAATTGCGTGAAAAATATACTGGTGGAGATATTGTCATCCAGGCCTGTGCAGATGATGAGCAGGTTGCCTTTCACGCTATTCGCAATCTCATCCGTAAGGGGAGAAATGCCGTGACCCTTCGTTGGAGTCAGTCTGGTTTTGCAGCTATCGGGGATCGAATGGAGACTCCGCGTAACCTCTTTGGTTTTAAGGATGGAACAGCAAATCCAACCAAGGAGAAAGACTTTGACCGCGTCATTTGGGCTGATAGTAAGGACTGGATGGAAAATGGTTCTTATATGGCAGTTCGTCGGATTCAGATGTTTTTAGAAACTTGGGATCGTACTAGTCTTGAAGAACAAGAAAATACCTTTGGTCGTTACAAGGAAAGTGGTGCCCCTTTCGGTAAGAAAAATGAGTTTGATGAAGTGGATTTGAGTCTTTTGCCTGATGATTCGCATGTTCGTTTGGCTAAGGAAGTGGACAAGCCGCTTTTGCGTCGTTCTTATTCTTACTCTGATGGAATTGATGAAAAAACTGGCCAGTTTGATACGGGCTTGCTCTTTATTTCTTTCCAGAAGGATCCTGATAACTTTGTCAAGGTTCAAACCAATCTAGGCGCTACTGATAAGATGAATGAATACATCACTCACATCGGTAGTGGACTCTTTGCTTGCTTTGGTGGTGTGGAGAAAGGGGGCTACATTGGTCAGAAATTATTGGAAGGCTAAAAGCTGGTTACTAGTTTTAGCTTTGTCACTTTTAATTCTTTCCCCAGTAGGTGCCCAAGAAAGTCTGAGTTTTTACTTTGTGAAAATCACAGATGCTTCTAAAGCGGTCAAAAATGGGAGTCAGTCTGAGGCTCAGAAACTCGTTCAGGAGATGGCATCAGACTTCGAAAGAGTAGAAGACAGCAATTCTGAGGCTGGTAAAGTTGTTAAGGAAAAGTTAGCTCAATCAGGCGAGATTACTGAAGACAAACTCACCGAAATTTCTGCAGCCCTATTAGCTTTTGAAAAAGAACAAAATCCTGTTGACCTAGATGCGGAAAAGGAAAAATTGGTCAACCGTCTCAGTCCTCGTTTTGAAGCCTTAGAGCAGGCCATTGCCTCCAAAGATTTGGAAAAAGTTCGAGAGGCCTTTAAGAAAATGAATTCCACTTGGACCATCAATGAAAGTGTGGTTCGTGACAATAGTACAGCTCATTATGGACGTGTTGAAACAGCTATTTCCTTCCTGCGTAGTAGCATGGAAACCGAGCCTACAGATTTTAATTCAATCCAGATTTCCTTTGAGGACTTAAAAAAGGCTATTGATGATTTTGTAGCTGGAAAAGCAGTCGTAGCAACATCTTCTGATTTGAGTCTTAAAGACGGTATTGCCCTTTTGACAAAGGCTTTGGAACAATTCCAAGCTGGTGATCAAGCATCAGGAGCAGCTAGCATGAAGGAATTCATCACTATCTGGCCAACGATTGAAGGCTCTGTTAGCACGACCAATCCTTCCCTCTATACTCGAGTGGAAAGTGAAAGCCCTGTGATTATGGTCAAGGGAAGTGAGAAGGAATACCAAGAAAAATTAGAAAAACTGATTGCAGATTTATCACAAATTGATACTAGCGCACGTTACAATGCCTTTGATGCCATGCTGATTCTCCTGAGAGAAGGGGTAGAGGCTCTCTTAATCGTCATGGCCTTGGTGACGACCTTGAAAGCAGCCAAGATGCGAAAGGGACTCAAGTGGGTTTATGGTGGTGCTATCACTGGAATCATGGCTAGTCTCCTTATTGCTTTTATCCTGCAAATTGCCTTTCCAGCAGTAACATCAGGCTCCAATCGTGAAATCATCGAAGGAGCAGTGGGAATTTTTGCAGTAGCTATGATGATTTTGATTGGAATCTGGCTCCACAGCAAATCCTCGGTCAAAAAATGGAATACCTTTATGGAGTCACAAATGGAAACAGTGACCAAGACAGGCTCCTTTATTTCCATGTTTGCTCTCAGTTTTCTAGCTGTTTTCCGTGAGGGAGCAGAAACCATTCTCTTTTATGTTGGGATTTTACCAAGGATTTCCAGCTTTGAATTTGTCTTGGGAATCTCACTTGCCTTACTGGTTCTGGTAATTATTGCCATAGTGATGAATAAGGCCAGTCAATTCTTCCTGCCACATAATGTCTTCTTTATCCTGACTTGGATGATTTATGCCCTAGCCTTCAAGATGCTGGGAGTTAGTGTCCATGCTCTTCAGTTGACCAATATGGCACCAAATCACTTGCTGACAGGCTTTCCAACGATCGATTTGCTTGGAATTTATCCAAGTTGGGAAGGCTTGGTCAGCCAGCTAGTCTTTGTTATTATTGTCTTGATTGTCACTTTTAGACAGGGTGAAAAATAGATGGACAGAAAAGAATTGACAATCGTGGAACATCTGGTAGAATTTAGAAAGAGATTATTGGCTGTGGTCATTTGTTTCTTTTTGGTATTTTGTGTCTCCCTACTTTTTGCAGACCAGATTTATCAGTATGTGCCCCAATCTTTTCAGCAAAAGTTGATTGTTTTAGGACCTAATGATATTTTATGGATATACATACGTTTGGCTAGTCTGATGGCCTTTACCATCACCTTGCCTTACACGGTGTATCATATTTGGTCTTTCATCAAACCCGGTTTAAAGAAGGAAGAAGCTAGAGCGATTTTTGCCTATATTCCAGCTAGTTTCCTTTGTTTTCTAGTTGGACTGGCTTTTGGTTTTTACTTTGTAACACCAGCCTTACTTCAGGTTTTATTAGGGCTAGGAGAAGGACTATTTGAAACGCAGTTAACAGCCCAAAATTATCTGTCCTTTGTTTTTCAAACGACCTTACCCATGGCTCTGGTTTTTGAATTGCCAGTTATCATTGCCTTTTTGACGTCGATTGGCCTCATTGGACCAGAATTATTGATTGCTTATCGCCGATATGCCTATTTTATCTTATTGGTACTTGCAGTCATCTTGACACCAGCTGACTTTGTCAGCGATTTAGCAATGACTGCCCCCTTGATATTACTCTATGAATTGAGTATTACCATCAGCAAACACATTATGAAACGCAAGCAGAAAGGAGCGAGAAATGGGAATCTTACGTGATATCGGAGCACCAGGATTGATTATCATCGTTTTAGGAGCTCTCTTGATTTTTGGACCAAAACGATTACCTGAACTAGGCGAGTCAATCGGTAAAATGCTATCTGAATTTAAAAAAGCAGTTAAAGGAACTGAAAATCAAGATAAGGAAGATTAAATCTGGTCTAATTAAAAAACTTTGTACTCTGGAAACCATTGTGTGGCTAGCTAGAGTGCAAAGTTTTTTTATTTTTTAGTTAAAATGAAGACTGTGTTCCTTATAAGTACAAGGTTATTAAGAGAGTGGTGGACATTAAAATGATGATTTTGAGTTTTTGTTATTTTTGCTTTGGAGCAAGGTAACATAGTCACTTTTGGTGTGAAATAAGTGGGAAAGAAAAACAGTTCTTTGAGTCTGGTCGATAAAGTAAAGCAAGATATACTGACCGATAATTTTTCCTCGCGTAGGGTACTTACTGTTGATTTTTAGTCCGATTTTTTCATCTGCATCAAAGCCAGCTTCAGGAAAAGTTTCTAAACTTTTTAAGCCGTCTAAAATTCTGGCTACAGTATTCTTAGCAGACTGAGGTGATAAAAGAACAGTAGTAATGTAGTCATGGATATTGTCAATTGCCTGACTCACTTCAGTAGAAAGACTCACTTTATAAGCCATATCGTAGCCTCATATTGTCTAGGGAAGTTCCTTGTCCGGATTCGTATTCTCTTAAGGAGCGTTCAGATTGGGCTTGTAGTTCCTGAATCAATCGCTCACGATGTATATCTTCTGCAGTTTTTATTGGTAAATCCTGTTCGAGAACAATCTGCTCGATAAAAAGACTAATAGCATCCGTCATAGTCATTCCTTTTTCCTTGATGATAGCTCTAGCTTGTTCCATTGATGACTCATTGATTTTAAAATTGTATTGCTTAGTAAGTGATGTCGTCATGGTATATCTCCAATCTATACTATATATAGCTAGTATATATCTTTTATATTTTTTAGGCAAGAGAAAACTTTGTACTCTAGAAACTATCGAGAGTGTAAAGTTTTTTTAGTTTGGAACATGAAAACAGCAGTTGATTTCAAGAAACAAAAAAGAACAGCCGAAGCTGTCTTTTTCTCATTATTTGAGACCGTATTTTTTGTTGAAACGATCCACGCGTCCATCTGCTTGAGTGAACTTTTGACGTCCAGTGTAGAATGGGTGTGAGTCTGATGAAATTTCCACACGGATCAATGGGTAAGTTTCGCCTTCGAACTCAACTGTTTCGTTAGAGCGTTTTGTTGAACCGCTAAGGAATTGGTAACCAGTAGTTGTGTCCATGAAGACAACTGGGCGATATTCTGGATGGATATCTTTTTTCATTTTACAATATTTCCTTTCTGCCATGGTCTCTTTGCGAGCCATAGATTGTTACCATACTAGTCTATCAGATTCTGAAAAGTTTGGCAAGTATTTTATCAGTTTTTAAGCAAGTTTTTTAACTTTTGGTAGATGATTTCGTTTTCTTCTAGGCTATAGGAATTAGCACCACTTGCTAGAGGGTGGCCTCCACCATCATGTTCCTTGGCAATTTCATTGATAGGATGAATTTTACTGCGTAAGCGAACGCGGTAGTGGCCAACAGCCTGCTCCACAAAAATTCCCCAGAGACTAACACTATCAATGCGTCCAGGTGCACCGACAATGGCTGCAGTTTCAGCATCGGTAACATTAAATTGTTTCAAGACTTCTTGACTCAGGATAACTCGCGCTGCACCATTTTCATCCACTTCCAGATGGTCGTAGATGTAGCCTTGAAGTTTAGCAATTTTGTAACTCATAGTGTCCATTTTGCGAGTGAGAGCCGCAAAGTCAAAGTTCTGTTCTCTTAGATAGGCAGCCAGACGAAGAGTCCGTGCAGTGGTAGAAGGGTAGAGGAAACGACCTGTATCGCCAACGATTCCTGCAAAGAGCAACTCAGCAGCGCAATCTGACAAGGCTAGTTGGGTTGTTTGGGCAAATAGGGTAATCATCTCGCTAGCGCTACTTGAACTAGTATCTACCCAAGATAGGTTACCGTATACATCATCATTTGGATGGTGGTCAATCTTAATGAGAAAATCACCTTGACTATAGCGCTTATCATCGATACGAGCAGTATTCGCCGTATCACAGACGATGACAAGTGCGCTCTGGTAGGCACTATCTTCAACAAGATCCATCTCAGCCATCCAAGTAAGAGTCGGTTCATCATAACCTACGGCTTTGATGTTTTTTTCAGGGAAATGATATTCCAGCAAGGCTTTCAAGCCCACTTGACTTCCCAAGGCATCAGGGTCTGGTTTCATATGACGATGAATGATAATCGTGTCGTATTCTTTGATTTTTTCTAAAATTTGATGGCAAATTTCCATAAATAACCTCAATTCTTTCTCATTTCATTGTAGCACAAGAATTTTTATTTTTAAAATGAAAAAGATGTGATATAATGGAGAAAGATAAATTGAGGAGGACGATATGGTATTAGCAAAAATTGTATTTGCCAGTATGACCGGTAATACCGAAGAAATTGCAGATATTGTAGCAGACAAATTACGTGACTTGGGCTTGGATGTCGATGTTGATGAATGTACAACTGTTGACGCTTCAGACTTCTTGGAAGCTGACATCGCTATCGTTGCGACCTATACTTATGGTGATGGTGAATTGCCAGATGAGATGATGGACTTCTACGAAGACCTAGCAGATCTCAACTTGAATGGCAAAATCTACGGAGTGGTTGGTTCAGGAGATACCTTCTACGATGAATTCTGTAAGGCTGTTGATGACTTTGATCGTGTTTTTGTTTCGACAGGAGCAGAAAAAGGTTCAGAATGTGTTAAAGTTGATCTCTCTGCTGAGGAAGAAGACATTGAGCGCTTGGAACAATTCGCAGAAGAATTGGCTGCTAAAGTAGGATAAGTATAAACGTGCGCTGATGTAATCAATCAGTGCATTTTTCTTATCGTGAGTTAGGATTTTACTAGCCTATTTGGCGGCTTTTTGATACAATAATTCAAATAAAGGAGGAGACTGTATGGATTTAGATAGTATTCGTCAAGAAATTGATCAAATCGACGACCAAATCGTCAAGCTCTTAGAAGAACGAATGCATTTGGTTGAGGGTGTAGTTGCCTATAAGAAAGCTTCAGGTAAACCGATTTTAGATACCAAGAGAGAAGCGGTTATTTTTGAAAAGGTTAGAAGTCGTGTAGGAGATAAGCGCTATCAGGAAACTATTGTCGCGACTTTTTCGGACATACTCAAACGTTCGCGTGATTATCAGAATCAGAATATCAAATGAAAAAAGAACAATTTTATCCGCTAGGCATTTTTATAGCTGCTATGTTGGGCGGACTTGTGCGCTACCTTGTTTCTACTTGGTTATCAGCCAGTCCAGACTTTCCTTGGGGCACTCTCTTTGTCAACTATCTGGGAATTTTCTGCTTGATTTATCTTGTCAAGGGATATTTGGTCTATAAGGGGACTAGTAAGGGCTTGATTTTAGCACTAGGGACGGGCTTTTGTGGAGGTTTAACAACTTTTTCCAGCCTAATGCTTGATACTGTGAAGCTGCTTGATACAGGGCGTTATCTTAGTTTAGTCCTGTATTTGCTTTTGAGCATCGGTGGAGGCCTACTCTTAGCTTATTTTCTAGGGAGGAAGAAATGGTAATCGTCTATCTTGCAATTGCTTGTGGTTTCGGAGCTTTAGTGCGCTATTTCTTTTCCCGCTATAATCAAACTTCTAAATTGCCCCTCGGAACGCTCATAGCCAATCTTCTAGGTTGTTTGTTGATTGGATTATTCTACAATCATGTGGAGTCTAAGGAAGTCTATGCTATTTTAGCAACAGGATTTTGTGGAGGTTTGACAACTTTTTCGACCTTGAATGACGAACTCCAAAGATTGTTAAGTGATAGGAAGGGATTTTATTCTTATTTAGCTTTGACCTACCTCGGTGGTTTGATTGCGATTTTTTTAGGAATTCTGCTATAAATTTCTTTACTTTTTTGTGGAAATTTGGTAAACTGTATCTTGTGTGTAATGGACGCACAAAAATACAGTTTATCCGCTGAGGAAGATTCCTCAAGATTGACAAAGATAGGAGAATAAAATGAATCCATTAATCCAAAGCTTGACTGAAGGTCAACTTCGTACAGATATCCCATCATTCCGTCCTGGTGACACTGTTCGTGTACACGCGAAAGTTGTCGAAGGTAACCGTGAACGTATCCAGATTTTTGAAGGTGTTGTTATCGCACGTAAAGGTGCTGGTATCTCAGAAAACTACACAGTTCGTAAAATCTCTAACGGTGTAGGTGTTGAGCGTATCTTCCCCATCCACACTCCACGTGTTGAAAAAATCGAAGTTGTTCGTTACGGTAAAGTACGTCGTGCAAAATTGTACTACTTGCGTGCTCTTCAAGGTAAGGCAGCTCGTATCAAAGAAATCCGTCGTTAATTCGACTAAAACTCTGCTTTTTCAGCAGAGTTTTTATCTAGCTCCCTTAGTTCAATGGATATAACAACTCCCTCCTAAGGAGTAGTTGCAGGTTCGATTCCTGCAGGGGGCATAATAAGAAGCGTAAAGAAACATAAAGAATATTCAAAGTGTTTATTTGTAGGCAATCATCACAATTTAGTTTTTTAAAATAGGTTAGTATTTTTGGAATCTTTGACCAAAGTGTGACCAAAATTTGACCAAAAGTCAATGAATATAGAATAAAGTAGATCAGGAAGCTGGTCTATTTTATTTTGTAGTTATTGAGAAAAAGTGGTTTGTTTTAATTTGACTATTATACACATAATGCGTATAATAGTAAGTGTAAGGAGGTAACGAATATATATGCCACTTACAGGTAAAGAAATGGTGAAACTAGCTCTTGAGAATGGATGGGTTGAAGTTCGTCAAAGAGGAAGTCATCATCATTTTAAGAAAGAGGGTTTTTCTTATCTTGTCACGATTCCAGTTCATGGAAATGAAGATTTGGGAAAGGTATTGGAGAGAAAGATTCTCAAAGATTTAGGATTGTAATTTTTACTTTCCTAAGTCTTTTTACATCAGAGGTAGTAGAATGTTGGAGGTAGTAGAATGTTAAAAACGTATCCAGCTATTTTTCATAAAGAAGGAACAGGATATTGGGTAGAATTTCCAGAATTTGGTGGTGGTACAGAAGGAAAAAATATCGAAGAAGCGATGAAAAATGCTCGAGAAATGCTTGAAAATGTTTTAGCTTCTTATATCGATGAAGGGATGGCGTTGCCTACTCCAAGTGATATTTTAAAGATTGAAGTTTCAGATGGTTTTGTATCAATGATTCAAGTTGATCCTGCGCCTTTTGTGAGAAGTAACAAGGCGATTAGAAAGAACGTGACCGTTCCTGAATGGCTAGTTCGTCTTGCTGATCGAGAAAAGATTAACTATTCAGAAGTTTTGGCACAAGCATTAGAGAAGAAGTTGCAAGTTTAAATTTAAAGACTGTATTTATTAGGGAATAAGTTTGATATGTATTGGTAAAAGTGATACAATAGATATACAAGAAGAAAAGGAGAAATGCTATGTCACAAATTGCTGTAAGAGTAGATGATGAATTGAAAAAAGAAGCGACTGCGATTTTTAATGAGTTGGGGTTGGATATGTCAACTGCTGTGAAGTTATTTTTGAAGCAAAGTGTGTTGACAAGAAGTATTCCTTTTGAAGTTAAACTTGATTCTGAGTAAGGTGAAATAAAAGTGTGGATAGATATAATCTAAAGGGGTTCGGTTATGGTTTATACAATAGATCAGATAAAGGAAAAAATTGTTCCTGTTGCTAAACAATATGATTTATCTAAAATTTATCTATTTGGCTCTTATGCTAGGGGCGAAGCTGATGGGAAAAGTGATGTTGATATTGCTTTGGAGTTAGAGGATGATTCTATATATTTTGATGTATATGGTAGACTTTTGACTATTTTTGATGGTAATATAGATATTCTATTGGTTAGTGATTTACTTTCTCCAAAAACAAACATTGGGAAGTTAGTCAAGAAAAATTTTTTGAATGATAGAGAGGTTATTTATGAGAAGTCAATCTCTTGAAACTGATATAGCATATTTGAAGGATATGGTTTTATATCTTGATAAGGCCGATGCTGTTTTGTATAAAGCAAGAAGATATAATTTACCTTTAGATGATGATATGGTAGTTGATTCTATCGCTATGAATTTAGGACAGGTAGGAGAACAGTTATCGTTAGGCAAATTATCAGAGGAAGTAAAACAGAAGTATTCAGATAGGATAAACTGGACTCAGATAAAAGGTTTTAGAAATTTTATTTATCATAATTATTCTAACTTAAATTTTAAAATTATAGAGGGTATATTGAAGGAATCTGTTCCCAAAACGAAAGAATCTTTACACTCGATTATAAGAGAATTAGAAGGTGAATTATAAAATAGAAAATGAAAGAGAAACTCTAAAAACGTATGGAAGATTTGCTAGAAATCGACAAATTTTATTCCTCAAAAAACGAATACTTCCATAAGAGAAATTATTATTGATGAAGATTTAATATCTGTATTGGATGCATTGAAAGAGGAACAAGATAAGGTTCTTTATAATCGTGAAGAATTAAAGAAATATGATTTGGTCTCTTGTGATAGAAGGTATAAACTTTCTACAAATTATGGATTGAATAAATACTTGAAAGTATTTTTATCCGAACTTGGGATAGGTAGCCAAACCATGATAGCAAAAGCAGGCAGGCATATTTACGGTTTATATTTATTAGACTTCCTGCAAAACTAGAATCCTAGTTCATGATTGATAATACCAACAATCAAATTCATTCGTAATCCGAAGCGTTTACGATGATTTCGATAGGTTGTTGAAAATATTTTAAACGTTTTCATAGTGAGATGAAATAAGAACAGGACAAATCAATCAAGACAGTCAAATCGATTTCTAACAATGTTTTAGAAGTAGAGGTGT
>NZ_VMKU01000040.1:0-17848 GCF_013276315.1 Streptococcus sp. 2741
TTAGATCTTGGCGAGCATCAATTTCTGCTTCTTTCTTAGCTAGTTCATCTGCCACTGCTTTCTTAGCAGCTGCTTTGGCTACTGGATTCACAGCACCAACTGCAGACTCACCGGCTTCTTTGGCTTTGGCTACTTCTGCATCACTTGTTGCGGCTGCTACTGCTGCCTTAGCCTTGTCTGCTTCTTCCTTAGCCTTGTCTTTAGCAGCTTTCTTCTCTGCATCTGTCAAGTCTGTACGCTCATCAATGGCCTTGTTCTTAGCAGCAAGAGCGTCATCAATGGCTTTGTCAGCGGCTGCTTTAGCAGTTGTTTCTGGATTCACAGCTTTAATCGCTTCTACACCTTGTGTCTTAGCGGCATCTACTTGTTCTTGAGCTGCTTTGGCTTCTTCTGGTGTTGCGGCTACATCTGGTTGAGCATCGATGGCCTTGTTCGCTTCAGCTGCTTTCGCTTGAGCTTCTTTCTTCGCTTTCGCTTTTTCTTCAGCTAATTCATCTGCCACTGCTTGTTTAGCGGCTTCTTTGGCTACTGGAGTCACAGAAGTAACATCCGCTACACCTTTATCTTCTGCCGCGTCCACAAGTTTTTGGGTTGCTCGAGCTGCATCTTCTGTATCTTCATTATCAGGTTGAGCGTCAATTTTAGCTAGTTCTGCATCAGCTAGTTTTTTGGCTTCTGCTTTCGCTGCGTCTTTTTCTGCTTGACTTAGGTCTGTGCGCTTATCAAGCTCATCATTTTTAGCTGTTAAGGCATTGGCAATTGCTGCCTTAGCATTCTCTTTAGCAATTGGGTTTACTTTCGAAATGGCTGTAGTGGCTTCTGTTTGCGCAGCATCTACAGCTGCATCTGTCGTCGCTGCATCGATTTTCGCTGTTGCTGACTGGGCTGCTTCATTGGCTTTAGCAATAGCTGCTGTCTTTTCAGCCTCTGATAGGTTTCTGTCTGCATTAATGGCATCCTCTTTGGCCTTACGAGCTGCTTCAATTGCCGCTTTAGCTTCAGCTTTTTTAGCTATTACTGGATTGTCGGCTGCAATGGCAGTTGTCCCTTCAGTTTGAGCTTGATCCAAGGCAGCTTTTGTTGTTAGGTTAGGATCATTGATGGCTGCTAATGCTGTTTCCTTATCTGCATTTACCTTAGCGATAGCGGCTTGTTTTTCATCCTCGGTAGCATTCGGATCTGTACTAGCATTAATTTCTGCAATCTTATCTTCTGCAGCCTTGTTCACTGCATCGATTGCAGGTTGTTTATTTAGGGTCGTAAACTCTGTTAGTGGTCTTCTGTCTATTGATCCATCTGTGTAGGTTACTAGTAAATCATTTCCCTCTTTTGTGATTGATTGAATCCTACTATTTTGATTCTCTACTTCTTGACCACGCTTAGACTCTAACCGTCTATCTGGATTGGTTTGAGAATATTCAAGTTTGACTCTTTCTTTTACTTTTGCAAACTCTTCCTCTGTTACAGCTGCAGGGTCGGTCACCACAACCTTGTCGGCTTCCTCAGGAGTTTTTATATCATATTTTTCTCTCTGAGGTTTATTGACAACATTGAAAGCATGGTCATTGGCTTTTCGTTCCCCAGATCCAGTAAAGTCTGTTCCTTCAAGATCTGTAACCCGCACATAACGCCAACCCAAAGCTAGGCGTCTAGGATTTTCCCCTTTTGTCCCTGCGTCCAATTTAGATTGTGACAAACCACTTGTCGCAGTTGTAGTCCCTGAATAGGTAATAACTGCTGGATTAGTCTCTGACGCTGATGTTTCAGAAGTAATAACATTTGCCTTATAACCATACTCTGTATCAACTTTATCATTTTCACCTGTAACAGGTCGAAAAGCGTTATTCCCACCTTTCAGCAATTTAGCAGACTTAATCTTATCTGCATCATCTTTGATTTTGATTTCAAATGAGTTGTCTTCTCCACTATACACATAGATTTCTCTTTCAGTAGGATCAGAATATGGAATGTCGACTGTTGGAGGTTGATTGGTACGTGCTACATTAGCAACTGGAACCACATCGGTTGAACCGTCTTTATAGGTCACAGTGACGTTTCCGTTCTCTACGTTTACACTACCCACTACTTCAGAACGATTTGTTAGGGCAGTACCTCTTTGAGACGCTAGTCTAGCATCCTGGCTAGTTTTAGAATATTCAACTTTAAGCTGAGTTTTAATTTTTTCAATATCTGTAGGAGTTAAATTGTTAATATCTGTAACACTGATTTTATCAGCATTTCTTTCTGGTTCATGGATGCTATATTTGTAGGTTTGAGATTTAAGGACAAGATACATATATCCTGGATCTTTTATTGTCCTAGAGTCTCCAACATTATTTAGACCTTGTTCATCACCAACCTTTACAAAGCGAGTCCCAATATTTACTGTTTGTTCCTCATTTTTTGTGTATTCATTTTTCCCTTTAAGTGTTTCATTCGGTTTTCCTGAAATGGTAATTTTAGCAGGAACAGCTTCAGTAGCAGGAGTAGCAGCTACGTTGTCACTTTCAGCATCATTAATTATAGTTGCAGTATAGCCAAACCAAAGGTCAAGTTTATTATCTTCTCCTGCAACTTTGTTAAATTTCTGGTTTGATCCCTGTTTCACTGTTGCATAACGAATTTTCCCACTGTCATCGTGGACAGGAATTTCAATACCTGCATCTTCCTCATTATAGACAAAGATTTTCTTTTCACTCGGAATAGAATAGGGGATATCCGCTACAGGTTTTTGGTTTTCTGTAGCAGGAGACGTTGCTCCACCTCCTGGGTCAGCCTCCCCCCCTCCGTTAGGGCTAGCTGCCACAGCGGCTCCGCCTTGTGAGTCTGCGCCATTCTCAGCAGCTGACACTGCTCCGTTCCCCAAAAACATAAATAGAGCCGCTACTGCCACACTGGCTGCACCAAAGCTATATTTACGAATAGAATAACGCGTGACCTTCTCACGACGCAGGCGCTCAGATCGACTCATGGATACTTTCTTGTCCATTACTTAAACTCTCCTTTAGGATTATATTTTTCTACACAAGAGAAGCTCCTCCTTCCTTATAGAAGGAGACTTCCTCTATGCATAGATTTACTTTACTATGATACATAATTACCAAACTATATGCAACTGTTTTGTTTGCTAATATTTTGCTAAAAAAAAAAAACATTTTTCTGATTTTTTTAAATTTTATTCGGTTTTTTTATCCATAATTTTTATTATGAATGAATTTGTTAAGGATTTACCGATTCTTATGACATCTTATGCTCTTATTTTTTAGGATACAATCAACCCTTAATTTCTATAAATATTATTTTTTTCAAAATAACTCTATCTTTTTCACTAGCCTCGACAAAATAAGTAGAAAAAATGTAAGGGGTTGCGCCTTTTTCATTGGCATCATTTGAAGATAACAACATGCAAGGAGCCTAAAAAAGAGAAACTGCCAGTGATATCACTAGCTATTCTGATTGCTTGCCATAGAACAGAAGATAGCGGCTCCTTACCTCTCCTGACTACTTGACTAGTCTTGACCACTTACTATAGCTGCTCAGTTTTAAACAAGCAGGTTATCAGAAAGCCATGGCCTAGCCTACTGATTTTAAGCAAGGAGCATTGGATGGCATCAAAAAAGAACACAGGCCTGCCGAGGCAGCCAAAGTTTTTGATCTTGGTCTCAGAACTCTCTTCAGCTAGGAAAAGAAGTGAGGTGAGCAAGGACACTGAGAGCGGAAAGAGCCAGTCATCAAAAATCGAAAGCTTCCTTATAGAGGAGTCGAAAGCTTTTATAGAGGCTCATCTCGAGGCTGCTTTTACGGGAAATTGCGGCACATTTTGATTGTGCTGTCCCTTCAGTATGGGCAGCTTTAAAGCAGATGAAGGTCACTTCAAAAAAAGATGACGAGCTTTAAGGAACAAGACCCAGAGAAAGTCGCTGACTTCTCTAGTCTGGAGATTTTCCAATCTCCCTCCTTATGGGACGGTTCTATAGTAAAATGAAATAGAAATAGGACAAATCAATCAGGACAATCAAATCGATTTCTAACCATGTTTTAGAAGCAGAGGTGTACTATTCTAGTTTCAATCTATTATATTTTTTAGCAAAGGGCTTTGAGATAATATAAAAATCGAAGTTCTGCTACTCCTATAAATGGAGTCATAGAAATTCGATTTTTTCTAATGATTCTAATCCTAGACGTTCAAAAATAGGCTCCACTCGTTTGGTATAGTAAAGATGGTTGAAAATCTCATCGATTTCCTCTTGTGTCAAACGTGATGTCATCTCTGGATCTGCTTCCAGAAGTAGTTTGAAGTCTACTTGCTTGTCCCAAGAGTAGGCTGTTTTTGGTTGTACCAAGTCATAGGCTTGCTCACGGGTCATGCCTTTTACCAATCAAGGTCAACATGGCACGTTGGCTAAAGATCAGACCAAAAGTCGCGTTCATGTTGCGGATCATGTTTTCTGGTAAGACCGTCAAGTTCTTGACGATATTTCCAAAACGGTTGAGCATGTAGTCAATCAAGATGGTCGTATCAGGTGTGATGATACGCTCAGCTGATGAGTGGGAAATGTCGTGTTCATGCCAGAGAGCCACATTCTCATAGGCTGTAATCATGTGACCACGCTCTAAACCCTGTTCAATCCCCTCTGCACGACCGCGTTCCAACCCTTTTTCTTCAGCTTGTTCCAAGGCATAGTCCTGCGCTAACAAGGCTTGTTCTTCGCGTCTGCGTTGTTCACTAAACATCTCCCTGTCCTCCTCGGACCAGCTCTTATAGTCTAGCAGTTGGTCTGCTTGACTGATGGCTCGCTCGGGTTCCTGGGTAAAAGGTTTATTCCCAAAAAACTCCAACCATGCTTTGCGAACCTCGTCTTTGCTGGTTTCTCTGTATTTTTTTAGGTCTTATTTGTAATGTTTTTTCAATAGCGACTCAAACTCAGCGACGCTCATACCCAGCTGATGGCTGGCAACCTCGGAAGTCAGAAGTCCTTGCCGAACCATATCCAGAAAGGCAAAAAGTTTTCCACGTTCAAGTCCACGCTCTAAACCTTTTTCGATGCCTTGTTCAATCCCCTCAGCTCGACCACGTTCAAGACCTTCTGCACGACCTCTCTCCAACCCTTTTTCTTCAGCTTGTTCCAAGGCATAGTCCTGCGCTAGCAAGGCTTGTTCTTCGCGTCTGCGTTGTTCACTAAACATCTCCCTGTCCTCCTCGGACCAGCTCTTGTAGTCCAGCAGTTGATCTGCTTGGCTGATGGCTCGCTCGGGTTCCTGAGTAAAGGGCTTATTACCAAAAAACTCCAACCACGGCTTGCGAACCTCGTCTTTGCTGGTTTCTCTGTATTTTTTTAGTTCCAAGAACGCCATCTTAACCAGATGATTTTCTTGTCCATTATTGGTGATGGTTAAAACCTCACCTGTCGTATCCTCGCGCATACTAAAACTATGAAAAGCTAGGTCATCTGAAAAGTAATTGCTGTCCACAATTGCGATAGCGTATACTGGTGCAATGTGTTTGTAACTCTGGTGGGTGTCACCTTCACGTTGGCGAATTTTTTCTAGGTTTTGATTGACCTGACTACACAAATAAGCCCACAGGCGATTGATGAAAAAATTCTGATGATGGACTTGAATCTCAATGATTACTTGAGTGCCATTATCTAGTTCAGCTAAAACATCTATACTGGTATAGAAATCCTGTGCCGAGTACGGCAGGGAAGGCAAGACGTGAATGTTGCTTCCCTCCAAAATGGTCACATTTTTGGCTGGCAAGTCCAGCATATCGCGAATAAACTGACAAGTGATTTCTGGGTTGCTGAAAATTTTCTTAGCAACCAAGTCATTAGTTGGGCTAATGCCCGGATGACGTAATGTCATATTTCTTCTCCTTTCATTATAGCACATTTTTAAATCTAGGTTTACTAGATTCACTGCTACTATCTATTTATTCGGAAAAGAAATGAGTTGTTAAGATATTTTATCTCGTTTCAACTAAAATATGAGCTTGATCAATCAGCTGTCCATCAACAGTCAGATTCAGATAGAAATCCAAGGTCTTATCGGCAGCAAAATACAGGGTTGGTATGGTCAAATCTTTTTTGCTTTCCCCAGCTTGGAATTGAAGGACTTGAATCTCGTCCTGATAGACGACACCATGGACACCTGTCCCCGGTTGAATCGAAATCTTAGCTTCCAAAGGAGTACTACTTTCGCTACGTTCAATCCTAAAATGAAGAGTCTCTCCCTTTGCCACAGCTAGGCTTTTTTCTGCAAATGCTAATCCCTGAACAACTTCTTTTTTTGATAAGCTAGGAGTTTTATAGAGGGAAATCTTGGTCAGTACAGGTAAATCCTGTGTCTCTGTAATCATCACGCGCACCTTCTGTGCCTCTACTATCGGCCCTCGCAAGAGGCGCTTATGACCAACTGTGAAGCCCCTGCCAAATTCCTGCCAGACACCATCCACCTCTACTTGCACATGAAAAGCAGCGATTCGTTGCCCTAGCTTCAAATCTTCTCTTAACTCAATTACATCAAAAGTTTTAGGAGATCCTAGGTCTAGTTCTAACTGGATTGGCAAGCCTACGTCGCTTGCCCAAGAGCTGGTCTCAAGACCATCTGTCAGATGGTGACAAGCAAAGTCTGCGGAAAAAGCTGGACCAGATACCCCAGCTCCCAAAGCCAAATCTTCTTTATAGAGCTCATTGCGATAGGCCGCAAATTCATAGAGGCGTTCAATATCCTTTGCATCAAAGAGCCCAGCTTGATTCGGCGGAATATTAAGCAAGAGTGGAGTTCCTCGCCCTACTGAGTGAAAATAGATTTCGACCAACTCCTCGAGAGACTTAGGATCCTGATCCTCATGGTAAAACCAGCCCGGACGGATGGAAACATCTGCCTCTCCGATTGAAAAAATCGTGCCCGAGGGATCCCCGTGCTGAAGATAGTTCAGCTCTGCTTCTGTTCCTAGCTTATCAGGATTCACCTTTTGCCATAGGGGATCACCTGCATACCCTCTTTCATTGCCAATCCAGCGGATACTGGTGCCTTCTGTTGAAAAAATCAAGCAGTCGCCCTGCAGGTCACGAATGGTTTCAAACCATTTTTCAAATTCATAACTGACCTTTTGCGCGCCCTCTCCTCTGGCTCCATCCATCCAGACCTCAGCAAATTTCCCTCCATTTCCATAGGCAGGATTTGATAAAATCTCCTTCAGCTGTGCCAGATAATAGGCATTATAGTCCGCTTCTCGGTCCACATGATAGAGGGGACTATGGGCATCCCACGGTGATAGGTAGACCCCCATATCCATATCAAACTCTGTGGCAGCTTGGGATACTTCAAGAAGCAAGTCTCCCTTTCCTCTCCTCCAAGGACTGACCTTAACCGAATAATCTGTGTGAGCTGTCGGATAGAGGACAAAGCCATCGTGGTGCTTGACCACCAAAATCAACTTCTTGAAGCCCGTTTCCTTGAGTACACAAACCCACTCACGCGCGTCTAACTGTGTCGGGTTAAAGTGTTCAGGATCCTCCTGACCTGTCCCCCATTCCTGGTCATAAAAGGTATTAGGCCCAAAATGGATAAAGGCTGCTAGTTCATCCTCTAAATACGCTAACTGGGCCTGACTAGGCAAGGGGCCATGCGGTTTTATTGCTCTTACCATACTACTTCCTATCTACATTTTTCTTTACTTTTTTGGCATACACTTGCAATTCTGTTAAGGCTAGGGGGCTTGCCAAGTTTTCAAATCGAAGACGAAGGGCATAGGTTTCCACCTTGTCAAATTCAAAACGAAGCTCCTCATCCTTGTCACTTGACACTTTTCGGATAGCTGATACAGGGCGCCAATTCTCCTCTTGTTTGAGCAGAGAATCCTTGTCCAAATGATTTGGAGTCCGAGGCAAGCTAGGCTCATTCCCTACATAATAATCGATATGGGTAGGATCCACCGCCACGTAGTCTTGATTTTCGACATAATACAAGGTCACATTATCCACAAATCGCGGTTTTAAAATCCCTGCATCTCCAAAAAGAATGCCGACATTGGCTTGCTCTGACTTGGCAATCCAAGTATTGCCTGTCGATTTCTTCCGAGAAATGACCTTGTCATTGAGGTAAGAGACTGGGTGATTAGGCTCTGAGTGGGAAGCAAATACCAGAGGCAGGTTGGATCCTGTCCACTGATTGGAAATGACTTCCCCATCTACACTGGCATCTGTCACATGAATGGTGACTGTTGCTGGCAACTCACAGCCCGCTACTTGTCCTGTAAGAATACATTCTCCTACCTGAGCATAGACTTGAGGATCGAGTTCATCCCAAGTCACCTTGGCCGTATCTCGTCTGCCATCTGATAAGACTAGCTTAACTCGGTCTGGTAGGTGTGGGGCTTCCTTGACAAGCGTCCAAATCCTTTCAGTCTCAATAGCGCAAATCCCTTGGACACAAATCTGAGCAGAAGCCTTTAAATCCAGCCCTTCCAGCTGACCAGATACCATAAACTCATGAAAGCTTGCCATATCTTCTTCGGAGATTGCCTCCCAAACAACCTTGACTCGTTTTGCACCGCCAGACTCATAGTCCACCAAAACTGAAGATGGAAGATGTGGATAAGTCCCCTTAGCTGTATACAAGCGAAGTGGTCGTACAAAAACTGCCTGCCCTAGTGAGGTATTTTCTGCCACCTGCAAATGAGTTTGATAGGTCTTTCCTTGATAAATAGCACTGATAACCAAGTCGCCTGCAGACAAGCAATGAAGCACTCCCTGCTTGATAATGGCGTGGGCACTACCACTCGTCTCCCAAATCACTTCACTATTCCCCACCTTGTTCACAAGGTTATCCACAGTTTGTGGATAAAGTCCAATAGCTGGGGAATCCCCTTCTTGTAATCCTGCCTGCTTGTCCACTCGAATCTCAAATAAGCGCTGATTTTTCACTGACTGGCAAGCCAAATCCTCTCCCACTAAGAGATCGAAACTTGCCGGCTCTAGCCCTCTGGCACTGGCCTTTACTCTCACTTGACCTACCCGCTCCAAGCTCTGAACTAAGAGGACACCTCTGCCATGAAAGGCTTTCCGCTTAAACCGACCATTTTTCTGGGCTTGGTAACGTTCACGACTGGCCTGCCTACCATTATCCACACCTACAATAAGAGCAGGGCCTTCAATTTCAAAATGAAGCTGATTGGAAGCAGTCGGCACCCAATTTCCATCCTTGTCCAATACATCAAAATAGAGATAGAGGAGGTCTTGCCCATCTGGCTCCAGTTTTGTCTTCTCAGCATGTAGCCCGATTTTGGCTGGCTTACCTGCAGTCACCACCCTATCTTCTGCCACAAGCTGACCTTGACGGTCATAGGCCACAGCACGCAATTCTCCCGGTTGATAAGCCAATCGCCATTCTAGATAGAGCTGGTCAGAACCTTGTCCCTCCTGGTATCTTCGACCGTCTGAAGTCCATTTTTCCTGAAAGGTCTTCCTACCTTGGGATTTTCCATTGAGAAATAGCTCTACAGAACGGGCATTTGAATACACTCGAACAGGGATATCCCCATACTTATCCACAACTTGTTGATAACTCTTGTGGATTTCCCAATTCCAATGGGGTAGGATATGAACCATGGGATACTGATCTAGGTCCAACCACTGACTTTGATAGAAATAATAGTCATTTTTAGGAATCCCTGCCGTATCCACAAGCCCAAAATAGGAACTCTTTACAGGCATGTCATTTTGATTGTGCCAAGGAGTGGGCTCACCAATATAATCCACTCCTGTCCAGATAAACTGACCCGCATAGTCTAGCCGATTTCTATCTGCTATCCAAGAAGCCGTCGCTGTCTTCCCCCAAGGAACTCGATCATTGCCATAGTCTGACTGTTCAAAATTCCGCACGCGGCGATTATCCCCAACCCATTCCTTATCTGGGCGAAAATAGCTGTCACGCGTCCTTGTAGCCGATGAGGTTTCAGATCCATAAAGTCGCCACTTAGGATGTCTTTTGCGAATCCCATCAATATTGTCTTCCGAGTAATTCAAGCCTACCACATCCAGCAAATCGGCTATCTTTTCATGGCCTCCAGACCCATCTCCAAAGCGAAACTCGTCCATTCCCATGGTCACAAAACGGCTATCATCCACTTCCTTAACCCTTCCCAGCAAGCGTTTGATAGTCTTCAATGAATGAGCATCTCCATTTGCTTCGCTGACTTCATTTCCCAAGGACCACATAAAAATCGCTGGATTGTTCTTGCCACGCTCAATCATGGTGCGCAAATCGTAATCTGACCAGAAATCGCCTGCTTTCGCTTCTGGATGAGTCGCTTCTTCCTCAAAAAAGCGACCATAGTCATATTCTTTCTTGCCTCCATACCAGGTATCAAAAGCTTCTTCTTGGATGAGTAGCCCCATTTTGGCAGCTAGAGCGAGTAAAATGCTACTGGCTGGATTATGGGTAATTCGAATAGCATTGACGCCCATTTCCTTCATCTGGCGCAAGCGTCTCTCAGCAGCTGACCTGTTTTCCACAGCTCCCAGCGCTCCGTAGTCATGGTGCAAACAAACCCCATGAATCTTCAACCAGCGACCATTTAGAAAGAAGCCCTTATCCACTTGCCAATCCATATAGCGGTAACCAAAGGTCTCCTCTTCTTCATCAACCAAAATGCCATCTTTGTAAAGGCGAGTCTTCAATTGGTAAAGGTAAGGATGGTCAATATCCCAAAGCAAAGGTTGGAAAATTGATATGGCTTGTTGGAAAGAATATTTGTCCCCAGACTCAATCACTAGAGAGTCTGTCGCCTGCCAGTCTGAAACCTGTTGTCCATCATACCAGATACTCTGCTCCAAATACACCGACACAGACTGAGAGCCATCATTTGAAACCTTACTTGTAAGCTGAGTCTCCACCCATCTATCTCTTTGTTCCTTGAGCTTGGGACTTTCTATCTTAATCCCATACAAATCCAGATGCACCGAATCTGTCATCAACAATTTTACTTCCCGGTAAATACCGCTACCAGAGTACCAACGACTGCTAGGTTGCTGATTTTCCACAAAAACCGCAAGCTGGTTGGCTGTCCCATCGTTTCTTAGATAAGGGGTGATATCATAAGAAAAGGGTGTATAGCCATTGGGATAATAGCCCAGCACTTGCCCGTTGATATAGACTTGGGCATTCATGTAAACCCCATCAAAGAGCAAACGCACCGAAACAAGACTGACATCTTCTTCCAAGTAAAACTGTGTCCGGTACCAAGCTTGACCACCATTTAGCTGCCCACCCTCATTTTGCGCTGGAGAATACTGATCAAAATCATTGTAAATACTCCAGTCATGTGGTACTTGAATCGACTGCCAATTTTCCCTCTGAAAATCCGGCGCCAAGGCCTCTTCTTTCCCCACCTCTTGACTAAAAAACCAGTGATTTCGTAAAACTTCTTCTCTTCTCATACAAGCATTCCTCGTTAAACAAGTCTATTGACTTGACTATAGCACAAAACAAAAGCGCTTTCAAGACTTCCTCCATCACTCCCTAAATCCTCAGAAAAGATTCTATAATTTGTGGAAAAGTCTGAAAATCACTCCATGTTCATATAAACTGTCATTTTCAAGAAACAAGGTCAAACCTTACAAGAGCGCAAAAAACACCTCTCTGAATGTTCATTCCAGAGAGATGTCCCTTTTGTCTTAACTATTGTAAATCGACTGTCTAAAGTCATCTGAATCTTTGAGATAAGCTTTATAAATCGCTTTTTTCAGTTTTTGAACTGGAGTTTCAATAAACATAAATTTCTGAGCTGTTGTGTTTCCTGCTTTTATTTGAGCAAGTTCCTCTTTAACAGCTTTATTCATAAGCTCTTGTAATTTTTCTTTACTATCAATCACTTCTTCTTTTCCGTTGTAATTTATAGTAATTGGTGTTAACTTACCTAATTTCTCAACACGCTCATTTATTTGCTCTTTTTTGAACTCAGCATATGTTTTTCCTAGAATTTTATCAAAAATATATTTATCTGATAACGGTACTCCCTCTGCTTCAGCTTCTTCTTTAAACTGATTTGATACATAAGGAACAAATCCTTCATAGTAGCCCAAAGCAGCCATCAATTCAAAGGCTTGTTTTCTAAAGGTGATGTCCCCACTCATACCAGAGTCATTTTGACTAACACCATAAATGGTATCAAACATATCAACGGTATAGTAACCATTTGGTGCAATTTTACCTTTATCCTTAAAGCCAGCAATGATATAACGATTGACCAGGATATGATTGTCAATTAAACTATCAATATCTGTCAAGTTTTTGGCATCTTCTAAGGTCAGAGCTTGAATCTCCTCACTCTTATGAGTTGCTGGAATTACTGTATTACGATAATCTATCCATCTTCTAAATGGTGAACTAATCGGAACTATTTTCTTGAAATATTTAGTTTTTTCTTCATCAGTTAGATTTTTCGTTGCCTCAGCTTCTAGATAATCTAGAGTATAAAGGACATCAAAACTTCCCTTCATGTAAGATTGCAAATCTTCTGCCGTTTTAAATCGATCAGGTGTCTTATTGTAAAATCCATCCTTATCACTCTCATCATATACAAAGTTGAGATTGAAATAAGTATCCTTTTCTGGATTATAGGAGTTTTCAAAAATACCACGCGCATAAAACTCTGCGGCTGTACCATCTCGACGACCGTGATTATTAAACAAGACCGTTCTATCTAGTAAGTGCGTCATTTCATGAGAATAAGTCGCTGAACCTCTATCATCCAGAACTCTATCTATAAAGTAACGGACACCTAATCCATTAGCCTCAGCTCCCACCTTACTTACTGGAGAATAGTAATTCATAGGAGTCATAAACTGGTCGACCCCCTTATCAGCTCCACTACCAGTAGCTGGTGACCAAGTGCTATCAATCTGGGCATTCGGATTACTTGTATATTTCTTCATCGTATCAATAATCAAGCGATTTGTCAGCAACTTATCACGATTTTCTGGTTTTGTTATACGATAAAGAGTATCGACATAGTTGGCTTGTTGTACAGCCGCCTTTTCAATTAAAGACTTGACTCTAGCAAGCTCAGCCTGGTACTTAGTTGGATTAGACTGGGCGAGAGAAGTATCTATATAGGAACCAATATTACCGTAAGTAATCGTCGCCATATTACTAATCACATAAACATTTGGTTCTTTCACATTCAAAAGTCCCAAAATAGCAGCCATATTAGCCTCTTGTTTACGAGGATCCTTTTCCCCAGCTGTCAACTTGCTATACAGCCCGACATGCGCTGAAGGATTTTCCTTAGATGGTTTTTCAACAATCATAGCTTGGCTAGATTTTTTAAGCCAGGTATCCGCATCATCTGACGTAAAGAGTTGGCGATTGCTGTCTAAAAATTCCTTCAAGCTAGCCTTACCTGTAATGGTAGATAAATACTTTGTAAATGTTTGAGGACTATTGGTCAATTTCATCTCTTCATAAGACATGGATCCTAATTTTTTCAAACTATCCAAGGCTGTCATTGTCTTATTACCAAATGAGCTTGGATTAAAGGCCAGAATATCACGAATATTCGTGTCCCCAAATTGAATATTATAAAAACGATTGATATAAGACAGTCCCAACAAAATCTGCTCTTTGTATTGCTCCAGCTCTTGTTTGACCTTGCTGCGATTTTCAGGGGTATCTCCTATAATTCCTAATGTATGCGAGGCAATCTTTTTGAAACTTGACTCAGCTTGCCTCTTCGTCTGATCAAAGCTTTCTTGGATTGACAGTTTTTGAAGATACTCTATGCGCAACATATCTTTGACCTCTTGGTCAGTGATATTTGGGTGTGTTTTTCTGAGCGCAATTCTCCTTGTTATAATATCTCGAGGATCATAGGTAGGCTCTAACTGTGCTTTTAGTTTACTGTCATGTAAGAAGTCTACTGACCTCGCGCTTGTGGTCAGAGCAGACACATCCACAGCATCTTCTCTCTCACTATTTGTTGGAAGGATGTGTGGTTTATCCTCCTGACTACCAACTAAAACAACTCTCGGTTTCATTGGTTTTGTTATTTGACTCACTTCTCGAGGATTAACCAATTCACCAGTTTGTTCATTGATAGCGTAGGTTCTGGTCAGTGTATTCTCACCAACTTCTCCTTCAGAGGCTACCTTTTCCATCTTTTTAGCAAGAGAAGAATCCTCTCTTCGTTCCTCAGTAACAGCAATCGGTTGTATTACTTTTTCCACATTACCAACTTGAATCACTTTATCGACTGCTGGATTTACTTGTCTAGTGGTGTCAGATACCGTCACCTGACCTGTTGCCTGGTCTAGTTGATAAGTCGTCCTAGTTTCCACCGAACCATCACGCCCTGCAACCGCTACTTCCTCTTTTCTGAACTCCAAAGCAGGATTCACCTGGTAGATCATTTTATGAGATAGGACAGTGGTTTCAACACTCGGTTTAGTTCCAACTTCTACAACTTGATCAACTTTGTTGGCTACTATTTTGACAGTTTTACTCTCAGAAATATTGCCACTTGCTTGATCTTTGGTATAGGTAGTAGTAACTTGTTCTTGTCCCTCAACACCCGAAATTTTTACTCTTGTAACGCCGTGGTCTAGCGCTTCATTCTTTTCATAAATGGTTTCATAAGGAACAGCTTTGGTCTCTACTTTGGTCTGAGGAATTTGAGTGTCTTCTTTAGTACCAACCAAGATTACTTTTTGTCGCATAGCTTTAGTTATTTCAGTTTTCTCAATTGGATTTGTTAACTCTCCTGTCTCCGGATTAACTTCATAAGTTTTAGTGACGGTTGTTTCCCCTTGCTCACCTGCATCTTCAACCTCTTCTTTTCCTTTTGGAAGTTCAGGGTTATCTTTTCTCAACTCGGTGATTTCTATAGGTGACACAATCTTTTCTACATTTCCAACTTTTACTATTTTGTCTTTAGCTGGAGTGTTTTCTGTTGTAGTTTCTTCTGAGATAGCTCCTGTTTCTTGATTTACTGTGTATGTTGTAGTTGATACTGAGCTACCATTCTCCCCTGGTGTTTCTTCTTGTTGCACATTGTAACTTAAATCTGACGATGCTTTATAAATTGTCTTAAAAGGAATTTCTTGTGATTGAACTGTTGGTTTTGTTCCTACTGCCGTTATTTTCGCTTGCATTGCTTTGGCTACTTTTGTTGAAACTTCTGGATCAGTTAATTCTCCTGTCGTCGAATTTACTTTATAAACACTTATAGTCGTTGTTTCTTCATCTTGACCTTGTTCTCTAACTACTTTAACCCCTTTATCAAGTGACTCATCCGCGATAAACTGTTCACGTCTTTTGGTTGTTGATCTTGTTTCTTCTACATTTCCAACCTTAACAACTCTATCTACTGGATGTTTTTCTATTTTTGTTGAAGTGTTTTCTACTATTTTCCCAGTACTTTCATCAAAACTGTAAGAAGTAGTTGTCACTTCCTTACCATTTTCGCCTGCTACTTCTACTCGTTGCTCTTTGTAATTTAAGGCTGGTGAAGCTTTATATGTTGTTTTATATTCCAATACTTTTTCTTTCGTTACTGGACTTGGGACAGTTGGTTGCTCTTGTGAATCTGACTGTTCTTGGGGAGATAAGGGTTCAGGCTGAACAGCTGATTCTGGTTCGTTTCCTTGACTTGGGTTGACCTCTGGAGATGGAGCCGTTTGTTCTGGTTGTTCTGGTTGTTTTTGGGGTTCTTGTGGGGCAGACCCACCAACATCCTTTACCCCCTCAACTGGATTCTCCAGCTGGTTCTCCTCACCCTTTTGTTCCGCAGGAGATTGATCTTCTTCGCGTCCTGATTCCATGGCTGGGGTTGCTGGTTCAGAATCTTTGGTCTCAGCAGTTGCTTTAGATGGATGATTAGACTCAGTACCTTGTGGGGCAAGAGTTTGATTCTCCTCGCCCCCTGATTCCATGGCTGGGCTTTCTGGCTCAGAATCTTTGGTCTCAGCAGCTACTTTAGATGGTGGCTGGGACTCAGTACCTTGTGGGGCAAGAGTTTGATTCTCCTCGCCCCCTGATTCCATGGCTGGGCTTTCTGGCTCAGAATCTTTGGTCTCAGCAGCTACTTTAGATGGTGGTTGGGACTCAGTACCTTGTGGGGCAGACTCACCAACATCTTTTACCCCCTCAACTGAATTCTCCAGCTGTTTCTCCTCACCCTTTTGTTCCGCAAGAGATTGATCTTCTTCGCGTCCTGATTCCACGGCTGGGGTTGCTGGTTCAGAATCTTTGGTCTCAGCAGTTTCTTTAGATGGTGGCTTAGACTCAGTACCTTGTTGGACATGAGTTTGATTTTCCTCACCCCCTGATTCCACGGCTGGGCTTGCTGGTTCTGGTTGCTTCGGCTCGGCTTTGGGTTTGTCAGGTGTTTGTTTCTCTCCTGGTGTTGCTTCTGTACCCGGCGTTTCTTCTGCTCCTGGTCTTGATTGTCCTATTCCATCAGCTGGTTTTGTCTCTGTTTCATTCTCTACTATTGGAGTTTTTTCAGGTTGAACTGGTCTACTTTCCTCTAGATCTGGAGTTACAGGTTGTGTTGGTTTTGGTGCAACTTCTTCCTTAGTCCCAACTACAATCACCTTGTCCACCGGATCTTTTGTGATTATATTTTCTATAACTTTGCTAGATTTTTCCCCATTAACGATAGTGACTTCCGTATAGATGGTGCGTTCACCAACAACACCTTCTTGAACAACTTTAGTTTGCCCTTTAGCTAAGGTTGCATCTTCTTGTTCTATCGTTTGGAAAACAACCTCCTCTGTAGTGATTAGCAATTCTGGTTTCTCTACTGTGGCATTTAACACACCTTCCTCAGGACTTGTTTTATAATCACTATTATCTTCTGCTTTCGGTTGTTCTACTTTGGGATTTCCTGCAACTTCTTCCTTAGGCCCTATAGGCACAATTTCATCAGGAGCTTCAACAATTTTCTCAACTGCGTAGGATGGTTGAGGAGATTGCACAAGGTCTTCAGTCGAGCTAAAATGAGATGCAGTCTGTGGTACAATCTTCTTAGATTGAGGTTCTGAACTTTCCTCCTTTTGAGATAATGCTGGCGACTCTACCTTATCAACAGAAAGTTCCTTACTAGCACTATCTCTTACCAAATAATATCCCGTAAATTCGTATCCTTGGACTCTTTCAGGACTTGGTAGAAACTGACCTTCTACTCTCTTAACAAGGGCTGGTTGCAATTCTACCAAATTTTCTAAAGCAGAGATGGATGCTACCCAGCCACCAACAGCAAAGACTGTCACAAGGAAGTAAGACGCTCCCCTTTTTCTCTTGATTAAAGTGAAGGAAAGCAATAATAATCCTGCTCCCAAGATAAACATCCCATCATTAGAAAAAAGACCTGTTTCTGGTAATCTTGTAGCCAATTTTCGATAGATAAAGTAGTATTCTTTTCCCTCTTTTACCTCAATTTTATTTTCTTCAAACCATTGCAACTCAGATTTCAGCTTTTCAGGTAAATCCTGCTCATCCAAATAATGACTTGAAATTAGTGTTGAACTCGTTGCGGTAGCCTGTACAGGTTGAGCACCCATACCAGCAAAAAATAAACTCGTTCCTAGCAAGACCGAGCAAGCTCCTATTGCATATTTCCTCAAAGAAAAACGCTGCTTTCTCTCAAATTGAAATTCTTCCATCCCATCTCCCATCATTCATTATTACTGTATATTTAGTATATCAGAAATAGTCTATATTCACAAATCTTTCTAGTTATTCCCTTATCATTCCAAGTTAAGGGCAACAACATACAATAATTTTTATTTAATACTCTTCGAAAATCTCTTCAAACCACGTCAGCGTCGCCTTGCCGTAGGTA